>NZ_JAUBPO010000038.1:0-5919 GCF_036700785.1 Microcoleus sp. S28C3
TAAATCCAAACTACCGAAAACTCCTAGAATACGGCTCTCTCAGAGCCTGACTCTCCCAAAATATGTCCGAACTGTTGCATAAAAACCTTACGACAAACCAAGGGGTAACTCAAACGAGTGACACTCAAATGAGTGACACTCTAAAAAGTGACTGTGCACTCACAAATCCCACCAGTTATACCTGAAATATCAAAAACCAAAACTTAAATGTTGAGAGGAACCACTTTATGTACACCGAAGAAAGAAGCTTGAACAATGAAACTATGGCTCTCGTCGCCGATACTACTTCTCAATCAACTCTTGCATTTGCTGAAACCACTGGAGTGAACAAACCCACTTTACAAATCGGTTCAACAGGTCAAGCTGTCACGGAACTACAACAGCTTCTATATCATTGGGGATATTATTTCGGCCCGATGGACGGTATCTTCGGCGTCCAAGTTCAAAACGCCGTCAAAGGCTATCAACACCGCGTCTTTTTAAAAGAAGATGGGATTGTGGCTTCTATAACTTGGGAAGCACTATACTCTGGTGCACCTGTGAATATGCCGATCGTCATGAAGGGCAGTTCTGGCAATGCTGTTAAAATTGTTCAGAATGTCTTGAAAATCAATGGATACTATTTCGGCTCCATTGACGGATTCTTCGGGCCGATGACAGATGTAGCAGTGCGACAATTACAAATCAGCAAGGCTTTACCGCAAGATGGAATTGTGGGCTATAGAACTTGGCACGCCCTCAGCAAGTTACCGCACTAATGACGGGTTGGATTCACTTTCAGTCATCGCCAAAAATCGGTAGCTCAATTAGGGATTTAGGCTTTGCCTAAGTCCCTAATTATCGTTAAGGGGAAGGCTGCGCGCGGGAAGGGCGATCGCCAATTCTGTTACCGTTCCCGGCGATGAAAAATATTCTTAACTTTGCGGTGTTTTTGGGTTCCTATATGGTAGGAAATTGGTAGTCCCCATCCGCTTCCTTTCCCTTCAGCTTTAGTTGTAAATAGTTGCACTCAGAAAATTATTATTCCGATACTTACCTAACAAGATTTACGCATGGGGGGCTTATTCCCGGTTTCTACGAAAAATTTCAGGTTTAGTAACGAGAAATCTAGGAATCAACCGGGTTTCTAAGCCAAGCGCGCGCAAGTCCCGAACTAACCTTTGATGAACTTTTCTAATTTTTTAGCCAGCTTCTCCACAATTCCATCCGAAGTACCTCCTGGCGATGCTTCTCCTTCAATACGCTTGACCGCATCCTCTGGAAGATTCAGCAACTGCACTAATTTTTGATAAGCTGCCGCTTCTTCAGCGTTAATTTTTGGTTCGTCGGGAGTGCGAGAACTAGATGAAATCACTTCATAGCCGAGTTGCAAGACTAATTCCTTTTCATCTTGAGTTTCTAGTTGGCCGATCAACTCGTCAAGGGGGATATTTTGCATGATGTAATCCCGCAATTCTTGTTGCATTTGTTGTCCGTCCGTATCAGGGGCAAACAAACCGCAAAAGCGATCGAGCATTAAATTAACTTCTTCTGTCGCGAGTTCGCCGTCAGCCCAGGCCATAGAAGCAACAATTCTCAGCAGATTCATCTGGCGGGGCGTAATTGATGGAGGAGGTGGGGTTTGCATAATTAAAATGGGTAATTGGGAATTGGGAATTGGGAATTGGGAATTGGGAATTGGGAATTGGGAATTCAGCCTGATTCCTTCTTGTCTTTTCTTTCCCGTTCCCCTTCATCATTTATGTCACAATTTCGATAAAGGAACTCCCAGCCATCCAGTAAAGTTTTGTTTCTGAATAGCGGTGGGCTGTTCCACCGGCACGATCGAGTAACGGCCAGGTCGGGGCGGGGCGAGATTAACGCGACAAGTCCGCAGTTCGTCTTGGTGAAAAACTGTCACCGAGACGATATCCCCAGGCTTGAAATCTTTAAGCCTCTCGCCCGCTTGTTCTGCATTTACCCGAAAACCTTCGATCGCCAGCAACTCGTCCCCAGCGTCAATTCCCGCCAATTGTGCCGGAGATCCTACTTCGACAAATTTAACCATTTCCCGCCCGTTTTCCGATCCCAACGTCCAACCGATGCGAGGCGTTTGGTCACTTTCATCTACCCAAATTTGCAGCCCGAAAGGTTCGAGATATTTGCTGTAAGGTAACTCTTCTGTACCGTCTATATAGCGGGCGAAAAAGTCGCTCAAATCGATGCCGGCGACGGACTCGATCGCACTTTGCAACTCTTCGGGAGTAAAGCCTATTTCGGCCGGCAGCGAAGGAGAATTTAACTCTCCGTTGGATATCAGGTGCGCCGCCTTGGCGTCTGTTTCCGACTTCAGGTTAAAATCGCCGTTTTGGGCCGAATTAGCATTGCCAAACTGCTGCCACATCAAACGCATCACATCGTCGAGCGATCGCTCGTTGCCGTGTCTGGCTCGAATCAACAAATCGAGCAAAAATGAAACAACTTCCCCTTTCAAATAATAGGAAATCTGCGAATTATCGCTGTTAGCATCCCGGCGATAAAGTTTAATCCAAGCATCCCAGCTCGACTCGCTGACAGGCTGCACGCTCCGCCCCGGAGTAGTCTGCAAGCGATTGATTTCCTTAGCCAGATTTTGAAAGAAACCCTTCACGCCGTATATCCCAGCTCGAAAAGGAATTACCAAATCGTAATAACTGGTAGTGCCTTCGGAGAACCACAAAGAAGGAGTATAATTTTCTTGTTCGTAGTCAAATACTTCGAGAGCTTTCGGTCGAATGCGCTTGACATTCCACAGGTGAAAAAACTCGTGAGCTACCAACTGAATAAAGCGTTCGTACTTTTCTTTAGCCCGAAAGCCAAAACGCGGATAGTTCAGAGTGCAGCTCTCTTTGTGTTCCAAACCGCCAAAACCAGAGCCGGACAAATGCAGGAAAAACACATAGCGTTCGTAAGGCAAACCGCCGAACATTTTTGCCTCGACTTCGATAACTTTTTGGATGTCTCGAATCGCCCGCTCTGGTTCTAAATTGCCTTTTCCCCAAACCACTAGCTGGTGGGGTTTTCCCATCATTTCAAACTCGTATACTTCGTGACAGCCAATCTCAAAAGGACTATCGACAAGGGTATCAAAATCCGCAGCAGCGAAAGTAAGATTTTGGCCGGAAACAGGCGGCAAAGTAGAAACGGTGCGCCATTGGGGCTGAGGCGGCACAACTGTCACGGTGTAGCAGTGGCGCTCAAAACCGGGCAAGAAAAAGCACAAAGCCGCCGGATTGAAATAACCGTGAGTCGAGTCTAAATGATTGGTTCGCACTGTCAGTTCGTTGGCAAAAATGCGGTAGCGAACCGTGACATCTGACACCGAATCGGTCTCAATTTGCCAGTGATTTTTGCTGAGCTTGCGCCAAGGTAAAGCTCGATCGCCTCCTAGCGAGCTAAAATCTTGCAGGTGGCGGGCGTACTCTCGAACCAAATAAGAACCGGGAGTCCAGACAGGCATTTTTAAATCCAGAACCGGCTTCGACCAACCTTGCACGCGCAAAGTTACTTCAAACAGGTGGGATTCAGGATTGGGCATCGCCACCGAATATTGAATTGTCGGTGCTGTTAGTTGCCCCTGACGGTTGCCGGCAGCCGACGAGGTATCCAAAGAAGTAACATCAGTCATTGACTTGCCAAATTAATCAAGTGCTTGAGGTTGATCAAATGGATAGTTTGGTGGTCGGGATCGATTTTGATCCAACCTTTACTATCGAGTTTTTCCATAATTTTGCTGGTTTCATCTAGGGTGATATCTGTGACATCAGCTAAGTCTTCATAAGGAATATTGAAGATATCTTTGCCCTCAGCAGTTTTCTGACCGTAGTTTTCTGCCAGCTCGACTAAAGTATTTGCTAGTTTAACCGCTGGCTGGCGGTTGCGGAGTTGATACCGGAGATTGGTTTGGCGCAGCCGCCGTACCATCAGTTGCAGCATCCGGTGGTGCAATTGCGGGTCTTTAAACAGGGTTTGAATAAATCGCTGAGCTGTGACGCTCAGAAGCCGCACGGGCGATAGAGCAAGTACATCATTAGATCGGGGAGATTCGTCAAGAATAGCCATTTCGCCGAAGAAGGCACCCCGTCCTAAAATAGCCATTGATACAGCTCGATCGTTTGACAAGCGCCGAACTTTTACCCAGCCAGACACGACAAAGTAAATCGCGTTGCCCCAAGAATCCTCCATCACCACAGCTCGGCCCGGGGGATACTCATGCTTGACGGCATTTGATAGCAGCCCTCCCAAGGTTTCTGGGTTAGCACCCTTAAATAGAGGGAACAGCTCACTGAAAGCTTCTGTCTTCATCAAAAAAATGGGTAGAAACTCCGTCCTTCTAGGACGGCTTTATATTGTCTTTTTTTGATTACTACCGCCTTGGGACTGGTTGGCTCGGTGTGCTTTTGTGTTGCACTTTCAGCGGGACAATTACCGCATCAAACTTCCCAGCCCTGTACGCATAGTGTTTTGCTCTTTCGAGCCTCCCTTTCGGGGTGATGTTAGCCTCGCCAAGGTTTAGTGAGCTTGTTGGGCTGAAAGCACTGCCCCAGTGACCTTAGAGCTGTTTAACCTTCAGCGACAGAGCGGAAAACTGGCTTCGCATTCTCCGGTGTCGTGACTCAAAAAACGTAGTCAGTTAAGACTTAGGCTGGTCAGAATGGCTTGTCAGATTACTCTTCCAAGCCTCACGCCTTTAGGCTGAGGTTCCTGACGCAAACTCGCGGAGGTGGGAAATATGATTAGGCGACACCCAACAGCTAGGGAACGATCGATGTTTGGGAACACAAACAATCTGTTGCTCCTTTAATTGATGATAAGGGTGCAGAGGCGCGCTTCACGTAATAATCGGCAGATTCTTTAATCTTAAACGGGTTTACAAGCCTGTCACTGCCTGTTGAACTTTGCCCAACAGAGGTTCTATGTAGTCCGGCCAGCCGATAGCGATTGACTGCGTGTGGGCCAGAGTCTCCGGCTCGATCGCATCTTTAGTCCACCTCAGCGGTTGACCTTGCAAGTCGCAACAAACCAATCCGGCTGCTTTTGCTAGTGCCAGAGGGCCGGCGGTATCCCACACTTTAACTCTGCCGTTGAGATACAGGTACAAACCGGCTCGACCGAAGATAACTTCCATCACTTTTAAACCAAAGCTGCCCAGCGAGTAAAATTCTGCTCCCGGGATGCTTTGGGCGATCGCCCGGGCGTAGTTTTTCTGGTCTTTGTCTCCGAGAATAATTTTACAATTTTCTGCTGTCGGGGCCGGGGGTTTGCACAGCGCGATCGGCTGCGGCGCTTGGGCTCCCACACTTTGGAACAATCCCCAATCTTTGCCGCCAAAATACATTTGGTCAAAAGCCGGGGCGTAGAGCCAGCCGGCCACCGGTTCCCCTTCAAGCAGCAGCCCCACCATCGAAGCGTAGTGCAGTTTTCCCCGAATAAATTCTTCAGTCCCGTCGAGGGGATCGATGCACCAGAGGCGCTGGTAATTGGCGCGGTAAGCTGCTCTGGAGGCGCTGTTTTCCTCGGTGATCCTGCCGTCTTCAGGAAACAAAGCGCTAAATGCTGCCGATAATTGTCGGTCTAGGTATTGATCGATACTCGTCACGTAGTCGTTGGGCCCTTTCTCGGAAACTTCAAAAGGTTCGGCTGCGAGCTTGTAAGCTTCTTGACCGCACTCGCGCAGGGTGTAGCGAATTTTTTGGTCTTGCTCTGGAGAAATATACATGAGGTTAAACATAAATGCTTTAGCTAACTTCAGCATAAAAGCTTAAGTCCTTGGAATCGATCGGCCTGTGTCAATGTTTGTGATTCGTACAAGATTTGCGCGCGGGTGTAGATAAACCCGGTTTCCCAACCATCAGCACTGTTGCGATACAAGCCCCAGAAAGGATTCGTGCAACTCACAAA
>NZ_JAUBPO010000038.1:6019-60776 GCF_036700785.1 Microcoleus sp. S28C3
AATTTAGACATTAGCGACAACCCCCCAGATTCATCTGTAGAGTCAAATCTAAAATCTAAAATCTAAAATCTAAAATCGACCAGCGCCGTTGCGATACAAGCCCCAGAAAGGATTGGTGGAACTCACAAAAATTTAGACATTAGCGACAACCCCCCAGATTCATCTGTAGAGTCAAATCTAAAATCTAAAATCTAAAATCTAAAATCTAAAATTGATCGATCGCACCAGCACTTTCAACAGCAGAGGATAGAATCTTCTGAGGTTAGATAATTTGTGCCAGCACCAGCATAAATATAAGGAGAATAGTTTGAAATACCATTTGGCATTAGGTCGCAAAATAGACCTAGATGGAATTGACCGCGATGCACAACTCGGCAAATGCCCTCGCCACGTCCTGCGGGCCCTCAGAGAGAGCTTAAATGCCACCGTTCACGCCCCGGATGGCGAAGCGATATCGTTGAGTGACAAGCTGCGATCGAAAATTTCTTCTAAACCCGAACATTGGGCCGCCGCGCGCAAATTGTCCGAGCAAGTCAGCAGCGACGACGTGATATTTTGTAACGGCGAGGACATTGGGATTCCAATGGCGGCGGTTTGCGGTCAATTGCCCGATCGCCCGAAAATTGTTGTACATTTCCACAATATCGATCGGCTGCGCGGCCGCGTCGCCCTGAAACTATTTGGTTTGGCTGACAAAATTGACGTGTTCATGGCTTGCGCCAGCCCTCAAACTGACTTCCTCCGCAGTTATTTAGCTTTACCTGAATCCCGGATTTTAGTGCATCTAGACCAGACAGACACCCAGTTTTTCACACCCGGCCCCGTTTCTGGCGAGAAAAAGCGGCAAACGGTTGTTAGTGTCGGATTAGAAAAGCGCGACTACCGACTCTTAGCAGCAGCAACTGCTGACTTAGATGTTGACGTAAAAATTAGCGGTTTTTCTAAAGATGCCAAAGCTTTATCGCAAGCTTTCCCCGATACTATGCCAGAAAATATGTCCCGCAAGTTCTACGAATGGCCGGATTTAGTGCAGCTTTACCGCGATGCAGACGTAATAGCAGTTTGTTTGGTCGACAATAAATATGCTGCTGGAGTGCAGGGTTTGCTGGAAGCAATGGCCTGCAAGCGGCCCGTTGTCATTACTCGGACTCAAGGTATGGTCGATTATTTAGCGGCCCCGGATATTGCCAAAGTTGTAGATGTGGGAGATGCAGCAGGTTTGCGCGAGGCGATGGTCCATTTGCTAAAAAATCCTCAAGAAGCTGAATCTCAAGCGCAGCGGGGCTACGAAATGGTTGTGAACCAGCACAGCAGCGAACCTTATGTCGATGTTTTGGCCCAGAAGCTGCGATCGCTCTAAACTCGTAATATCAGCAACGGGCATCCTGCCCGTTCCACAAAACAGAAACTTGGTTGTGGAACAGGCATCTTGCCTGTTCATTAAAAACTGGTAAAACAGGCCGGAAAGCCTGTTGATTAAAAATCACGACTCGCGTCCACTCGCCCACTTATCCCGCCATTTCACAGTCCCTTCCGAAACTAAAACCCAGCGGCGACAAACCAGATTTTCTCGCAGCGGCGACAGTCCTTCCCGTAGCAGGACGTACTTATAAGAAATCAACTTTCCCGCACTTTCATTAAAAGGAATTTCCCCAAACCAAGTATTAGTATTGATATACTCCAACGGGTAAGCCTTACTAATATCCCAATTCCCCAATTCAGGACAATCTCCAATCACCACAATTCTTTCCCCAGGCTGAGTTTTAACGCTGTTAAGCTGCGCCCGCACAATCGTTGTCGCCTTAACTCGCTCTCCGACGCGGCTAAAAATCATTACTTCCCGCGCACCCAACTCTAAATTGTACAGCATCCCGTCTTTAACTTCAAACTTGCGGCGCGATAAAACCTCCGTATGCTCTCCATCAGGCAGCTCAGTATCAACCTCTTCAAGTGTAACAGCATTGCCGCGATTCATCGCTACAAACACCACAGAATCGCGATAGCGGCGCACGTAACAATAAACATCAGGAGTTAGATATTTTTGCCAGTGGCTCCCCATCGAAATAGCTGGATTCAGCCGCCGCAATCCAGACAGCAACCGCACATCTCGGTAAATCGGCGAATCAATATCCCACTTTTCCATCATCGGGCGGTTGTAAGGGTCATTTCCCCCTTCGGTATCATCGTGCAGATACTGTTCGGTGCCGTAATAAATGCAGGGAATGCCGCGAGTAGTCATAATGAAACCTATGGCTAACCGCAGCATTTCTGGATCGGGATTCAACGACTGAAACCTCGGCATATCGTGGTTGTCAATAAAAGTAATCAACTCCGTCGCCCCGTAGTAGCGGTGATCCAGATCCAGTACATCTTGGACTAAGCTAAATCCCGCTTCAGCACCCTTTCCCAATACTTCTCGAATTGCCACGCACAGACCAAAATCTAAAATAGTCATCCCCGACTCGTTGACAAATTCCACAGAACGATCGTTTCTAGGGTCGCTATAAATCCATTCGCCAAAAATGAAAACATCAGGTCTGTGTGTTAAAATGTCAGCATTAAATTCCTGCCAAAACCAAATAGGCATATGCTTGACTGTATCAACCCGCAAAGCATCAACACCTCTGTCTAGCCATTGTTTAATTGCTGATTTAATGTAATTGCGGTAGGCAATATTGTTTTCGTTGAAAGTTGCTAAACCGGACAGTTCGCAGTTTTGGACTTGCCATTCATCTTCCCAGTTTCTGACTTCGCCGTAGTGGTGATACCAGTTATCTGCATCGTCATTAAAATCAGCTATTTTTACGCCGTCGTCGTAGAGTTCCCCTTTTTTGCCACTAAAATCTGGGTTGCTGTGATTGCAGACAATATCGAGCACGAGTTTCATGTTTCGCTGGTGCAACTCGTATACTAATTTGTCAAATACGGTATCTTTGGTTTCTTGTGTTTGGTTGACAGAAGGATTGTCGCCTTTGGCAATAAAACGGGGATTTAGTCGCTTGAAATCTTTAGTCCAGTAGCCGTGAATCGCAGCTTGTTCGACAAATAATGCTTCTACTTGCTCGAACAGCGGAGTCAGCCAAACTGCGGTAACACCCATATCTTTTAAGTAGTCGAGTTTGTCGATAACTCCCTGCAAGTCGCCGCCCCAATATTTGCCCCAATCTTTGCCTTCTGGATCGTAAAGTTCTGGGTTTGGGCCTTCGTTATTTGTGGGGTCCCCGTCGTAAAAGCGATCGACTACAAGGAAATAAATTGTTTCTTGTCGGAATTCAATGTCTCTGGTGTAGAGGAATTCTAAATCGAGTTCGCTTTCTGGCTTAACTTCTTCTACCAGAGACTCAATTTTTTTGTCTGGTTCGCTAACTTCGTATTGAGAGGAAGTTTGATTGGGACTGACTGGTGTCATGAGATGTATTTTTTTATATTGTAAGATTGGTCAGTTATTCGGAGCTAGAGTCGGAGATTGCTTTCTCCTCTGACTGACTTTTACAGCATCATACGGAATTTACTCGTTTAATGGAATCTTCCTTTAGAGAGAGGGCAGACCCATCCTTAAGCATTAGTTGGATGAGAGTTAATATTTAGCGTAATTCTCAATCAAAGAGCCAGAGCGTCAAAAACCTGCGCTACCAGTCTCAGCCTGTTAAAGAGAAAAGGTAGAGTAATTTTGCGATCGTACTTTTTACCTTCCTTTAATTCCTCTGGCAAATTTGGGATATCTTCAACTATCAAACCGTTAGTTTGACTGATTGTTTGATTGTCGAGTATATGGAGAAGCTGCCTAGGAATTTCCAGAGCCTTTTCTCTCATTCCCCGTTCCTTTCTTGCTGTATTCCTTGCTGTATTCCTTTACCCTTGCTATGCAGTAGTATATAAAATTGGTTTGTAGTGAGGACTTTAGTCTTCATAATCTGAAGGCTAAAGTCCTCACTACAAAGACTGTTTATTACGAGTAATTGAGCGGAATCATATCAGAGGTTGACATGGACATCGCACAGCCTACCGACTACTTATATTCTCTTCTGTCAAATCGACTTGTCGAATCTCTTCTAGCGTCATATCCAAGCATTGCGCGATTTGCTAATCGCTCAATCCTATTGCTTGCAAGCGAGTAATCGCCTCTATTTTAGCCTGCTGCTTTCCCCGCAAAAATTCAGGCGACTCTTGAGGTGACTCACAGATTTCACTGAGCCGAATACCAATGATGCAGATGTGACTTTGGATGGGCGCGTTACCGAACCGGAAAAACTCGTTTACGTTCTCGACAAATGGTCGATCGACTGCCTCAACAAACTTCATCAAATGTTTGACAAGTTTGGTTTAAATTTTGGTGCATTCGATATCATTCGCGACGAGGATGACACCCTCTACTTTATCGAACTCAATCCTAACGGACAGTGGTATTGGAGCGAAATTATCACTAAAATGCCTGTGGTTCGCGCCATGGTCGAACTCATCGAAGATTTAGCACTGCAATATCAACAGGATTTAAGTGAGCAACGGCTAAAAAAACAGGATACGCAGAACCCCGGCTTCTTTAAGAGGTGCAGGGATCTAAAAGAAGAACATTTTACATTTAGCTAGAGCGACCTACGTATCCCAAAAAAGATCGATCGCCCTACATCTGCCCAAACCCTAGCTAACTACAGCCACCGCAGACTCTCGCACATCCGAATGCTCCACCCGGAAAACATTTGCGCTCAGATTAGCAACAATTTGTTTCCCGTGCTGCGTCAGTTCCAAATAGCCGATCGCATCCTTTACATACCGATAAACCACATTCCAATAAAACTTTGGATAACCATCCCGCAACTCCCCCGGATTCTGATAGCCCAAAACCCGATTCTGCCCAGTCTCTTCAAACTCGTAAAACAGCGCAGCAATCTTTTGCAAATATCGCGGATCGCTCAACTGACCAATTAAATCAGCAGCGCGAACTAAACCCGGATAATTCGCAGTATCTTGATAATCTTCATCCGCAGGAACCGGGAAACGAGTCAGCTCAATATTACGCTTAACCAGCTCAGCATCAATCAGTTTGTGACCGCCAAAACGCTCGTCAATAAACATTTTTGCCCGATCGACATGATAACGAGTCAAACTCGCATCCGTCGCACCCGGAGGTAGCTTCACTTGCAAATCCTCTATCCCCGTTGCATACAGTCTCAAATCAGTTCTATCTTGCCGACAAACCCCCTTCACATACCCGATATCGTGACACAGCAAAGCAATGTGGAAATGCAGCCAATGTTCACATAAAACACCTCCCTCGCGGATGTGTTTGCCGCGCAGAATCTCCTGTCCCACCAAGGTCACTAAAATAGTGTGTTCCACATTGTGGTAAAGAGCATCGCTATTAGCAATATTTTCCAAAGCCATACTTGCTACCCAAGCAATAATCTCGGCATAGTCATATTTGAACCCGCCGTAGGTATGGCGGTAGCCTTCAATCAGCCGATTTACAAAAGCCTTAATTAGCAGTTCATTTGCGTTAAACATATTCATTTCCCTGTGCCAAAGTAGCTTGTTAAATTATTTTTATAATAATTGTTTTTTCTGTTACCGTTTGATATTATTTTGGCTTAACCGCGACGATGGATGCCTGCTCCTATTGAGAGGCATCCAGTGCTATTATCAACGATAATGACTTAAATTACCGATCGCACAACTAGCAGTTTCACGCACCCCGTACACAATTCACATCAATGGCGATCGAGGTATGACACCCCTCAATCAGCAGTACGGCGTTACATCTTCCCCGCATACGTCAGCTAAAAAGGAGAGCGACCGAAAACGCAACCCCACTAATTCTTCATACACAGGATTCAGCTTGCACATAGGCGGTATGTGGAAAAGATGATGTCCCAATAGCTGGATATCTCTCTCAAAAGGACACTGTGCTGGTATAAGTTGGCACAACCACCGAGCTACTTGCGGATCTCCCACTGCAATGCGATCGAGCCACTGTCGCACTGGTTGGACGAGGCGATCGCCAAAACTTAAGTGTTGGCATTGATTTTTAGGAAAAATACTTGTAGTCGAGTTCATAATTAACCTCAGTAATCATTACTAACAAAGAGTTATGAATCACCCTTCTTAATCATCAGCGAAACCCGCCGTTGCTCGCGTGACGTGAATTAGTTTTATGCGTGACACTCGTTGACCCAAAATGTGATGCGAAGAATTACCATTTGTGATTTAAAATTTGCCAAAGTGTGAGACAGATCACGCCCCCTGTTCCCTACAGAATGTATATTTAGATAGATGGCAATAAAATATGACAGAATAACTTGTAACCCTCGGTCGCAGCTTCCCCCTCCCATCATCTGCGATATAGTACTCTGTCTACTTACTGATAAAGGTATCAGGCAATGATTCAAGACAAAAATAGATGTGCCGACCTTGCTCAACGCCGACACACAGATATCATGCTGGAAAAACTTCCTCTAGAAGTTAAAGAGTGGGCCCAAAGCTTGCCTTGGAACCAGCGGCGCTATGTCTTGTCCCTCTGCTACATATTGTGCGCCTCTACTCCAGACTTGCAAGCAGAATTTTTAGATGATTACACAGCAGACGGTTTAGTCTCAAAAATGTTTGAAGATGTAGATACTCTACACCGAGTAAAAGAGTATTTAATCAGATTTAGAGTCAAAAAAGAATTAAACGAATCAGATTTAAGAAGCTACATCAAACAATTTTATATTCACTCAGCTCAACAAGCGTGCCGAAAAACTGACCAATATTTAGAATCTGCACTCCGCTTCGTCTTGAGTACAGAAGAACGCAATAATGTTTTTAACTACATTTTGGGCTTTGAATTTATTAAAATTGTGTTTCAAATGACTTGGTTGCAACACGAAAGATTAGCGAGACTGCAAAAAAATCAGTCGCAGTTTATTGAAACCTATATCAAGCCGATTCAACACGCACACAAAATTAATGCCATAATTGTACCTAAAGATGAGAGAATATTTTTTGCCAGACGTGCCTATTACGTTCAACAGCCTAACATTTCTTACAAAAAACTGATTGAGTTGGTCATGGCCACTTTTTCTACAGAAATGGTTACTTACTGCGGATTTTCCATCAGCCTCCACGCTCAATCTCTGCGTTTTGACTGCGATTACATTTACGATCCAGAACCAGAAGAAGAAAGATTTCCTACTGACTTGCAATTTATTCATTGAATTTACGCAGTAAGGTGCGCAGGGAGCTGTGCATCCTACGTTGCTTTTTTCTCTTTACTTTTACTTGGGCGTTACGCAAAGGATAGTTTTTCAAGCATTGGGGTTCTAGCCTGCTGCTTAAAACCTGGCTTTTCAGCCGGATTTGATATAAAAAGGATTGCTATATATCAATTAAGCTTCCGCTTGCATTTCTTCAATTTCAAACCAGCTAACTATCACTCCCGCTAGCGGAATAGCCAGAAATATGCCTAAAAGTCCTGCCGATCTTGCGCCTACTAACAGTGCAAAAAACACCACTACCGGATTGAGGTTAAGCGAATTTTGCATGAGTCTCGGATGAATAAAGTTGTCTTGAATTTGCTGCAAAACAATGCAAGCTGCCAAGACTTTTAAAGCTAGCCACACATTTTGAGACAATACAATAAAACACACTAAGCTAATTCCCAGCGTGGCTCCGATCCCCGGAACTAAATCAAACAATCCGATAATAAATGCTAAAATTAAAGGAAATCTCACATCTAATAGCAGGAAAATTAAAAAGCTTGCTGTTGTCAAAAATAACATTAACAGAATTTGTGCCTGAAAAAATCCTAAAAAGTTTCGCTCTATTGTTAAACTTAAACGCCTGTGCAGGTGTCTGGGTATAAATTTGAGAACCAACAGCCAGAGCCTCTCTCCATCAAGTAACATGAAAGAAGCCACCACCATAATTAATATTAAATTCAATAAATTGGTTAAAAATACTTGTAAAAAAGCAATACTCGATACAACTCCAGCCAAAGCTTGATTTCGCAGTTGTTCCTCAATAACTCGCAGATTAACTTGTAGGTTTCTCGCCCGCAGGAATGCTTCGATGCGCTCGGACAGAGGCGCCAGAGCATTCACAAATTCAGTCATGCTGTCAATTAATTGCTGCCCTTGAGATAAAAGAGTGACGCCTACGGTGACGGTGAGACCGCCAAAAACTAAAATGGTGAGCAAGACAACGAAGGCGACAGCTAAACTTCGCGGTAAAAATCTCTGGAGAGTTCGCACCGGATAGTTGAGTAAAAAAGCCACGAGTGCAGCAATCGTGAAAACCGCGACTGCAGTTTCAAAGTAAGCTAAAAGTTGCAGTCCAGCCCAACCTGTAGCAAATAAAAGCAAAAACCGGACTAAGACTAAATTGCTTAGCATATTCCAAAAATTGGGAGGAGTTCTTTCTGGCTCTTTCACAGGGATTTCTAGGGGTTAATAATAGCTCAAAAATATTGCAGAGTGATCTTTTAGAATCGCACTAAAGATATATATGCGGCTATCCCCCTCAAGGCAGAAAACAGATGTCGAAGGAAGAAGGAAGAGGGCAGAAGGAAGAAGCTAGAAGGAAGGCAGTAGGCAGTGCTTTCTAACTTCTGTCTGAGGCAGGGGTGGCTTCTCTTCACCATACGTGGGATCGTAACGAATGCTGAATGAAACACGCCCGCGATCGCACAAAAACTCTTTCTGACTCTAAAACCGCCTCGTAAACTCTTTGCGGTGGCAGTATTTGTCGCGGCAGCCCGATCGCAACTAACACACAAACGCTCAAATTTGCTGGCGTCGAAAAACCCGGTTTCGGTGTCAGCCGCGAAAAATTTCAACTCTGCCTCGTGGAAGATAGTATGAACAGGTCAATTTTTGGGATACTAGAAACTAGCACTCAACTTAGCTGAGGAACAAACGTGCTGCTATCAAAAGGCTTTGAAGTAGAAATGTATACCGGCACTCCCGAAGGTGAGGTGGTCGGTCTCTCCGATCGCATAGTTGCCGATCTAGAGGGATTTGTGCGGGAGCCTGATAGCCGCAATGTGGAGTACACGACCGCCCCGCTGTGCAGCTACGATCGCCTGCTGTGCGCCTTAGTCAAGCCGCGAGTCCGGCTGCGCGAGTATCTCAAACAATTGGGCGACTATACCTTGCTGCCGGGAAGTACCTTGTCTCTCGGGGGGAGCGATCGATTTTACAGATCCGATCCCAACAACCCCTACCACACCTACATCGAGCAAACCTACGGCACCAAAGTCGTCACCGCAAGCATTCACATTAACATCGGCATCTCCCAACCAGAAATGCTGATGCGCGCCATCCGCCTCGCCCGGGTCGAAGCACCCCTGTACCTTGCCATGAGCGCCTCTTCCCCCTTCCTAGACGGCGAAGTCACGGGCTATCATTCCACTAGGTGGGGTTTGTTTCCCAAAACTCCTGCCATCGTCCCCCTGTTTGAAAGTCACAGACATTACATCCAGTGGACTGAAGAACAGCTAGAACTCGGTACCATGCAAAACGTCCGCCATTTGTGGTCTGCCGTGCGACCCAATGGCGATCGCCGACCCTACTGTCTCAACCGCCTGGAACTGAGAATTTGCGACCTCGAAGTAAATCCTCTGGCTTTGTTGGCCATCACTGCCTTACTAGAAGCTCGCATTTGGCAGATGATGGAAGACCCCAGCTTAGACCCCTTAGAACTCAGCACCTTACCCGCGGCCACCCGCAACCAAGACTTAGTTGCCCTCACAGACGCCAACGAAATTGCTGCATCCCGGCAAAGTTTGGATGCCGAACTCACCCACTGGCAAGACGGCAGAACTATTCTGGCACGAGATTGGATTGAGGAAATTTACCGAGAAGTCTGGCCGATCGCCAAAAAACGAGGCTTTAGCTGCTTTCTCTCGCCGCTCAAAAAGATTCTCCGGGAAGGTAATACCGCCCAGCAGTGGTTGAAGCTGCACGAGGGCGGTTCGGACACCCGCAGTATTATTCTGCAAGGGATTAATGGCATGGCTCACCAAGAATGGGAGCTCGAAGACAACTTGTGCGCCCAGTTAGTTGCCTGAAGTACCCGCCGTTATTATAAGGGGGGCTTTCACTAGCCCCCTGGCTATGCGTACTCAGCCAATAATAGAAATAGCCGGAACCTCGCAAAAAAGTTGCAGATCGTTGCCCAAAAAGCAATCAGAATATTTAATCAATGGAGCTCGACAAAGGTTATAAATAAAAGCTATAGGTAGATCTACCTTTGGATAGTTCTATAAATTTCCCACTTCCTGTATTTACTGCTTTTAATTAGCTTCATGCCCCAACTTGTCTTGATTCACCCGCAAATCCCCCCGAACACTGGCAATATCGCCCGCACTTGCGCTGCCACAGGCACGGAACTGCATTTAGTTGGCCCCCTGGGGTTTGAAATTAGCGATCGCTACCTGAAACGGGCCGGCTTAGATTACTGGCCCTACGTCAATCTCCACTGCCACGAAGACTTAGCGGCTTTTCTGGCCTGTCGGCAGCAGCGCGGGGGGCGATCGATCGGATTCAGCACTGGCGGGCGATACAGTTACGCGCAATTCCAATTTCAGGTCAGCGACTGGCTGATGTTTGGCTCGGAAACTGTAGGCATTCCCCAATTCGTCTTAGATGCCTGTGACGCCACAGTTTTTATTCCTATGAGCCAGCCTGGAGTCAGGAGTTTGAACCTCTCCGTCAGCGCCGCTGTAGGTTTATTTGAGGCTAAACGACAGTTGGGCGAGCTGGGATAAATCATTATCAACACATAAATATATAGATATTTAATAGCTGCCGGAGGCTGCCAAATCTCATTTTTTATATAAGAAATTTGTATCAAAGCAGTGAAAATCTAGATAGCTGAGATTAATATATTTTATTCATTCAAAAACAGATTGTTATCAGCAACACCAAATTACTCGCAAGAGGATTCAGCAACAAAAACAGAGGATTTTAGCGATTTAGGGCGTCAGCGAGCACCAGCTTGGGTCTGAACACTATATCTAGTAAATATACGGTTGTAGCCTGTCCGGAAATTAGCATAAAGTCGGATAATAGGTAAGAGTTCAGAGCCTTACCGGAACGAAGATTTTATGTATTCGTTCCAGCTATTGCAGTGTAAGGGTTTTGGGGTTAATTGCAGCAGGTTTGACCGAGAATTTCAAAATTTCTGACGGTTTGAGCTTGTCTAAATTAAAAAAGCAAGGTAATCTGGCCTAAGCATGATAGCTGTCAACAATCAGAATATTTTTGCTTGTTGATTTAAATTCAGCGTCATGCGATCCCCTTGAGTGTTTCCAAGGACAGTTAGCGCTTCTCAGTAGGAGGTCGTTTTTTTGAAACGAACATATCCCCAAATCAAGCCTGTTCAGGCTAGTGAAATCGACAAAGACGGTTCTGCGGAACCGTCCAAACAGACAACGCTCAGCACAGGCAGAGTTCGCTCTCTCGCCACGATCGGGCTGGCAATATCGGTAGGTGCTTCTGGCATCCTGCTACCGAGAAATGGAGACAGCGCTCGCGCGTCTGAACTCGCACCGACATCTGAATCCACCGCTGAAGTACAGCCAGTCTCGGCCAACGGGCCCGCTACCTCCGCACAAGTTGATGGTTCCAGGGCCGAACAGCCCGGACCGCCTTCTGACCCAGTGACGGTTAATGTGCAGCAGGGGCAAAGCCTTTGGGAGCTGTCTCGGGATTATGAAGTTGAACCGTTGGCACTAGCAACTGCTAACGACATCAAACCCGATACCCTACTCCAAGTTGGTCAAGAACTGACAATTCCTATGGCTCCGGGAGCCGCGCCACAACAGAACGCCGCCGACTCCGCCGTGGCTTCGCTAGAGCGCGCAGCGGCGGTCAATCCCGAAGAAAAGTTAAATCTGGCTGGCTCCGAGCCGTTGGATAGTGCTGCCCTGACAGCGCAGCCATCAACCGCAGCGACCCCGCTGGTCACGGCGGTACCGGAACAAAGTTCGATCGACATCCCGAACGCAGACGGGGCGATCGACAGTTTGAAAAAACAGGAAAACCGCACCACAGAATCTGGTCGGGCGCTGTTAGGGTATGAAGGGGGAGCAAATTTATCTACACCTGCGGCATCTTTGCCGGAGTCAGCACCGAC
The DNA here is from genome assembly GCF_036700785.1 of Microcoleus sp. S28C3. Classification (NCBI taxonomy): domain Bacteria; kingdom Bacillati; phylum Cyanobacteriota; class Cyanophyceae; order Oscillatoriales; family Microcoleaceae; genus Microcoleus; species Microcoleus sp. S28C3. Next base: position 18,131 of record NZ_JAUBPO010000038.1, read on the forward strand.
GCTGGCATCCCCCGGCTCTGCAACTCAGACAACTATTCCCGATCTCGGGACGACACCTGTAATTCCCAATGCCGGGGTCGGTCAAGCAACATCGCCCGATCGAGCATTCGAGTCAATTGAACAGTCTCTGGCAACACCGAGTTTGCCTTCGGCTGTGCTCGTCACCCCTGCAGGAAGTACCGCCGCGCCGGCTGGGGTACTCTACAGCGTGCGTCCGGGAGATACGCTAGATGCGATCGCCAAAGGTCACGGCGTATCACCCAAAGAGCTGATCTCTGCCAACAAGCTCGGCAACCCCAACTTGCTGAACGTCAATCAACGGCTGAAAATTCCCCAAGTTGGGTTAAATAATCCAGCGGTGCAGGCGGCAGCCTCTTATTCTGCCTCCAACTCTACATCTGTATGGTCTGCGGCTTCGGTTCCCGCATCTTTGAACCCCAGCTCGTCTACCCCGGAAATAGCCAGTGCTGGCGTTGGATCGCCCGCGTCCACAGTGCCGGTTGTCTCTCCCCTGGCGAACTTGGAAGGTCTGAACAATATTTCAGCGCCGATGGTTCCCCAAATTAATAGCATTCCGCTAACTCAAGTTTCCCAAACCATTAGCGACCCCGGGAAGCTGGATCTTCAAGGCGAACCAACCTTTACAGGTGCAGTTGATACCAGTGCCCTGCCAATGCCAGCCAGTGCAACTGCTACCGCTATCGCTACGGGAGAATACCCGCAGGCGATCGGCTTCGTGCCAAATACTAGCGCTCAGGCTTCAAATGCCTATCCAACTAGCGCTTTACCAGAGTCGAATTCGGAGGCTCTCCCTACCGCAGAAGCTCTCAACCCTTATTCCGAACGCTTGAGGGCAGAAGTTGTCAGGCTGCGAGAGGAATATCGTGCCTCGCGCAATTCGATCGGCGCCAATGCGGTGTCCCTGACTCCAACGGACGGGCCCTCGGTCAACCCGTCTGAGGATATGCCAAGTGTAAATCCATATCTCTACACCCCCGACTATACTGAGGCGGTGCAGAATGAAATCAGCAGACCGCCATCGAGAGCCTGGTCTGAGCAGGTTCAGAAGCAGCAGCAAGAGCGTTTAGACCCCGCTCGCGCAGCTGAACTGCAACCGATCAACCTGACGCCGACCTCTGCTCAGCAGCGGCCTGTGGTAGCAACTGCTCCTATGGGGGCCGACGGTTACGATCCCCTAAGCAACCCGTCTTTGGGACGCATGGTTTCTCCAGAACTGCCTCCGCTTTCGAGCCCTGAGACTTATCTGCCTAACGGCAAACAGTCGGCTAACGGGTTTATTTGGCCGTCTAAGGGCGTTCTGACTTCTGGCTACGGTTGGCGCTGGGGACGGATGCACAAGGGAATTGATATTGCAGGGCCGATCGGCACGCCAATTGTGGCAGCATCTGACGGGGTGGTTACCTATGCTCAGTGGAATGACGGCGGCTACGGGTATCTGGTGGAAATTACCCATGCAGACGGCACTGAGACTGTCTATGCCCACAACAGCCGGATTTTGGTGCAAAAGGGTCAGAAAGTCGCTCAAGGGGAACAGATTTCCGAAATGGGCAGCACGGGCTTTAGTACCGGGCCGCACTTGCACTTTGAAGTCCATCCCGCCGGACAGGGTGCTATCAATCCAATGGCTTTTCTGCCCGACGATGCGTCCAGCGCTTCTCGGTAACGACTGGTCGGAAGTTATGGGTTTTGAATGATTACCAAAACTCATAACTTTTACTAGAAGTTATTAGAAATAGTGTTGTTTTAAAACAAGACATAGCTCGCCTTAGCGTGCTACGATAGTAAATCGTGAACTAGATTTGGCTCAGTGGCGCAGTGGTTAGCGCAGGGGACTCATAAGCCCAAGGTCGCAGGTTCAAATCCCGCCTGAGCCATTCTTTAATCAAAAAAACCGCGCTCTCAATTTTGAGAGCGTGTTTTTTTGATTTCTCTACAACATACTTGTAGTCGTTATGAGTATGATATATTTGTAACAGTTCGTAAAAAAGGAAACAAAATCTATGACCAGTGAATGCCTCCGGGTTGGTCAAGCTGCACCCGATTTCGCAGCAACAGCCGTAGTGGATCAGGAGTTCAAGACAGTTAAGCTGTCAGACTATAAAGGCAAAAAGTATGTAGTCCTCTTCTTCTACCCCTTGGACTTCACCTTTGTGTGCCCGACTGAGATTACAGCATTTAGCGATCGCTTCGAGGACTTCAAGAAAATCGATACCGAAATGCTCGGCGTATCCGTTGACAGCGAATTCTCTCACCTCGCTTGGATACAAACAGACCGCAAATCAGGCGGTGTCGGCGACCTCAACTATCCCTTAGTTGCTGACCTCAAAAAAACAATTAGTTCTGACTACAACGTCCTCGACCCAGAAGCAGGGATTGCCCTCAGAGGTCTGTTCATCATCGACAAAGAAGGCATCATCCAACACTCTACTATCAACAATCTTGCCTTCGGCCGCAACGTGGACGAAACTCTCCGCACTCTGCAAGCTATCCAATACGTCCAGTCTCACCCCGATGAAGTTTGTCCCGCCGGCTGGCAGCCCGGTGACAAGACTATGACTCCCGATCCGGTCAAGTCTAAGGTATTCTTTGCTGCGGTTTAAGCACATTCTATTTGTACGGGCACGGCCCTGCCGTGTCCGTACCTGCAGAGTCATTCATTTAACCGGATTTTTAATTACCAATTAGCAATGAGCAATTACGCAATTAGGAAATATGCTGACTTCTACTAATTTTAGCGGCTTGTTAAATCAGCGGTTTTTCCAAAATTTATTGCCTGTTCCGGCGACTAATGTTCTGAAGCTTGGACATAGGACGCCAGATTTTGAATTGCCGGATATTAATAATGGCAAGTTGGTACGGCTGTCGAATTATCGGGGCGATAAGCCAGTAATTCTGGCTTTTACGCGGATTTTTACTGAAAAGCAATATTGCCCTTTCTGTTTTCCTCACATTAAAGCTTTGAATGAAAACTGGGAAAAATTTGCCGATCGCAATATAGAATTATTGATGATTGCCAGTACCGACGATCGCCAAAGCCAAATAGTTGTTAGAGATTTAGGCTTGAAAATGCCTCTGCTGTCCGATCCCGGCTGTCAAGTGTTTCGGGCTTATCAAGTCGGTCAGGCTTTAGGTGCTCCTTTGCCCGCTCAGTTTGTTTTGGATGCAGAGGGAAAACTCCTCTTCAAACATTTGTTTTCTTTCATAGACCACAATGCTAGTGTGGACACTTTGCTGCAATATGTCGATCGGTAAGAAGATGGGTGCTGTGTCCTAATTGGGAGTTTCTAACCGCTGATGCACGCTGGTGTAGGCGCATCAGCGGGATTTTTTCATGGGTTGACACTGGCTGCTACAGCTTTTTAGTTATAAATACTTATTGTGCCAATTGGGATGGCGGAATGTTGTCATGTTCGCTCGACATTAATCTAGGCTATAGCTTGAAGGTACCTAGTACAAGTTTAAGCCGATGTCGTCTCCCAAAGGTCGATCGAGCAAAATTGAATTGAGCGTCTTAGCGTCGCATCCTGAGTTGTTAACAGGTTTAGAAGCGTGGCTGCGGCTGGGTTTGCTTTCGCCCGCCGAGGTTGAGCAGTTGTGCCGGCAGTATTTAGTCTGCCCGCTCAGAGATCCCGCTGTAGATATTTCTGAAATTGAGGGCCCGATTACTCCTGTGAACGAGCCAAAAGTACCTGCCTTATCAACGCCTCAAGCATTACCTAGCAGCAGAGAAAGCGTTGCTACGCCTACAGAAACTACTCAAACCCCTAATTTGATCGCTCAAATTTTGCACTCGCTAATGGCAGAAATTAGCGTGGTGTGGCTGTTGTTTTTAGGAGTGTTCATGGTAGTTGTCTCCTCAGGAGTCTTAGCTGCCAGTCAGTGGGAAAGATTTCCTGCTGCCGGACAATATGGAGTTTTGTTAGCTTATACTTTAACTTTTTGGGCGATTAGCAGTTGGGCAAACAGACAGCAGAATTTGCACTTGACTGCTCAAACTTTGCAAGAAGTGACGCTGTTGCTAGTGCCGATCAATTTTTGGGCAATGGATACTTTTGGATTGTGGCGGTATCCTTGGGACTGGGCGGTAGCAATCGCAGCGGCACTTATTTTGAGTTGGATAACTGCCCGGATTATAAAAGATCAATACCAAAGCTTTTCAGGAAAAAACATCGCTCGATCGATCGCCCTAAATCACTTGGGATTGAGTTATTTGCACTGGGGGTGGGGAAGTGCTGGCTTTTCCCTAGCTGCGGTCTATTTAGGTACAGTGGGAACTGCTGCTGCTACAGTTTATCAAGTTCAGCAACAACGATTGCAATCTATCCAACGCGCGGGAAATACTGAAACATTCGCTGCTGCTTTCAGTTTGAGCAGAGATTTTCTGACTTACAAAAAAGCTGCTTTAGTAGCTTATTCCTTAGGGATTTTACTGGGTCGGGCGATATTTGTCAAGGATGTAAATATCGCTGAAATGGGTTTAGCTTTGGGAATCTGCGGCGTGCTTTTAGCATGGCTGGATTGGCAGCACCCCCTCGCATCTGGGACTATCAAAAACAATATATCCGACCAGCCCAATCCCAGCAACTTTTTTAACTGGCAATTAGCGGGAATGGGTTTGGTGGGTTTGGGATACCTGGTTTGTTTTCGCGACATTCCGCTAGAGGCGATCGCAGTTAGCGGATTGGCTCTTTGGTTTTTTTATAATCGTTTAGTGCGGTTTTGGCAAGAGTTTGATTTGCTAATGCTTGAGGCGGTGGGACTTCAGAGTATTTGGCTGTTTTGGCGAGTGCTTCCTTTAGGGATTAAAACACAATTTGTTGCATTTTTAACTCAGCTTACAAACTCTCAGCAAACTCCTTGGGCTTTTTGGGGTGTTCTGCTGTTGCCTTATTTAATTTTAATGGTAAGTGCAGCGCAGTGGCTCTACCGCCAGCGAAAGTTCCAACTTGCCCGTTTTGGCGAAAACCTTGCTCTCGGTTTAGGGAGTGTTTTAACTGTTATTAGTTTAGTCAATCCGTTTTGGCGATCGCTCAATTTATTAATCTCTACTTTAATTTTAGGTTGGATAACTTGGAAATACGTAATTCCCGACAATTACCGGCGAGTTTCGACGCCTGCTTCTGCGGCTGAACAACAGGGAAATCCGGCAATTTTGGTTCCCATAACTCACATTATGGGTTTAGGCGCGATCGCTTCGGCAATTGACTTATTTTTCCCAAACCTGACACCCAATATTTGGTCAGCAATATTATTAATATTCATGGCGAGTGAATGGGTATTTTTTGTCTGGATGAAAGCGGCAAATTCCCGAGAAAACTCTGCATTTTTCCGCTGGCACACAGCATGGTTCCAAAGTTCCTGGTATTTGGGCTTAGTATTAGCAGGATTCAGCTTTATCTTGTTGCAAAATTATGTGCTTCCGGGTACTGCAACTCATCGTGCTCAGTGGAGTTTGCTCTGGCTGGCGACTCCTTTGGCTTTGACTGCTGTTGCTAAATATACTGAGGTTCCTCACAAACAAGTTGCCAGTACCTTTAGTACGATCGCCCTAATATTCGCACAAGTTCTAATTTTTATTTTTCCGGGATATCGGTTAATTGGTCTGGGTTTGGCAGCCGGATTAATGTTGGTCAATACTTACTATTTAGTCGAGATACCAGCGGCTGTGATTGGAGTGGGGTTTGGCTTGAGTTTCGTAGCTGCGGCGATCGATCAATTAGGTTTTGTGTCGGGTTGGGATTGGGGAATTGCCGGGGCGATCGCTATTTTGTGTCTGTGGTTGCTTCGCAGCATGATTGTTCGTTTTTCCAGGAGTTTACCTGAGCCTTTTCCATTAGCTGAAATTTACGATCGAGCTTTAGATGGGTGGGCAATCTTACTTGCAGGCTTACTGTTAACAACTATTACTTTTTATTCCTATGAACTATACGCAGACAGTACCTTGAATTTGCCGCCCTCTACTGAAGTTTTGGCTGCTATTTTGGTGATAATGGCTGCGATAATTTTCCGAAGTTTACGCCAACTTTCGCCTCTGGCAATTTATGCTGTGGCTTGGAGTTTGGAGTTGTTGACAGCAGTCGGTTTGAGTTTTGTCGATCGCACTACGATTAATTTGGCAGTTGCTAATATTGCTCTCGGATTGTTTACTCAATTGTTGGGGGATTGGTGGCGGCGGCGCCACCCGGATCGAACAAATTTACCTAGCATTCATTTTATACCTTTGGTTTACGGGGTATTGGGTTTAACTTTCCGATCGCACACTTTTGCGAATTGGACTGGTTTAACTGTGTTGGGTGCGTCTTTAATTGCGATCGGCATTGGTAGGCGGGAGCCAGAATTCAAACCTTTGGTTTATTTGGGGTTAATTGGTGTGTCCGTTGCTGCTTACGAATCGCTACTGTATCAACTTTTTCAAACACCGGGAGGAGCTTTTGGCGACGGTTTAATTGTCCTGGCAACTCTCGGCACAGCTTTAACATATATCTATCGCATTTTATCTCCTTGGCTGAGCAATTATTTACATTTAACTAATGCAGAGTTAAAAATATTTGCTCACCTTCACTGGGTTTTGAGCAGTTTGCTGCTAATTTGGGCTTCTGCCGATGATATTAAGTCCGGCCTAAATTTAGGATTAGTCACTGGTGCTTTATTAGTTCAATATGCTTTCTTGCAAGGGCGAAATAATCTCGATCGCCAATGGGGAGAAATTTGGATTTACTTGGGCTGGCTAGAAGCCTTTGGCATCCGGCTTTATTGGATCAATACGCCTTTAGTTAAGTATATTTCCGGGCCGCTGGGGCCTTGGAAAGTTGCCCTCGCTTCTCTATTAGCTTATTTCATTTACATTTTGCCTTGGGACAACTGGGGTTGGTCAAAAAAACCTTGGCAGGTAATTGCTTCGCTGATTCCAATAGTTACTATTTTGGAAAGTCCGGCTAAGTTTTATCCGATTAGCTTGCTGATAGCTGCTACCTTCTATTTTTTCCTGGCTTGGGAAAGGGAGGAAGTTCGTTTTACCTATGTCAGTGTGGCGATAATTGACTGGATAATGCTGCGGTGGTTCTGGCAAATAGGATTGACTCAGCCAGAGTTTTATGTTACTCCTTTAGGATTTTCTTTACTTTACATTACTCAGTTCGATCGCACTCTCAAATTACCAGCAGAAAAACCGCTGCGCCACACTCTGCGAATGGTTGCAACTGCGCTGATTTGCGGGATACCTCTTTTGACTCAGCAAAGCCACGGTTTAGTTGCAGGAGCTTTTAGTTTGGCTGCTATTGCAGCGGGTTTGGCGCTGCGAGTTCGGGCGTTTTTGTTTGTGGGAACGGCTGTATTTTTAATCAATGTTTTCTATCAGTTGGTGGTTATAATCTTCGATTTTCCGCTGATTAAATGGGCGATTGGTTTGGCTTTTGGGATTGTGTTTATCTGGATTGCTGCTACTTTTGAAACTCGGCGCGATCGCATTTCTGCTTTTGTGCAGCATTGGGTTGTGCAATTACAATCGTGGGATTAGATTCGTCGATTGTAAGGCGGGCAATGCCTGTCCTACAGAACGACTACTGCTCGATGTAGTATAATCACATTATTAAACATGGGTCGCAGACAAAAACTTCAATATTCCTGTAAGAAACAATGATGACAACTCAGTTAATCAAGCGGTTATTTACAGTAAAAGAATATCATCACATGATAGAAGCTGGCATCTTGACCAAAGATGATAAAGTTGAATTAATTCGAGGAGAAATTGTTCAAATGGCCGCCGTCGGTAGAAGGCATACATCTCATGTCAAGCGTCTGACAGAGTTATTCTATATCCGCTTATTATCGAGAGTAACCATTGGAGTTCAAGATCCGGTAGAATTGGACGATCACTCGGAACCTGAACCGGATATTTCTTTACTGCGGCGGCGCGATGATTTTTACGAATCGGGACATCCTCAGTCTGAGGATATTTTACTAATTGTGGAAGTAGCGGATGCAACCGCTGAAACTGACAGAAATATCAAAATTCCTCTTTATGCCGAAGACAATATTTTAGAAGTTTGGCTGGTAGATATTAACGAGCAATGTGTAGTAGTTTATCGCGAACCTTCTCCCTCGGGATACCAAAATATTCAAAGATTTCAGCGGGGTCAGGTTTTATCTATTCTAGCTTTTCCAGATGTAGAAATTGCTGTAGATAATGTGTTGGGATAACAGAGTCATAACTCATACCATTTTAGATTTTAGATTTTAGATTTTAGATTTTAGAATTGGAAATGACTTATTATATAAGGATTTGGAGCTTGGCTAAAATTGCTTTTTTTAAACTGGTTTCATTTAATTAAAAACCCGGTTTCTCGGAGAAACCGGGTTTTTAATTAACAGTATTTATCCGTTTGTAGAGTGCATTAATGGCTCAATGCGAATTCTGGCAATTTCGGCTCAGATGAACCATCGGGCACTACCTTAACCTGACCGTTTTCATCCACATCAACGATCGCCTTTTGGCCTTCTTTCAGCTTCCCAGACAGCATTTCCTCAGCCAGTACATCTTCCAACAACCGCATGATTGCGCGGCGCAAAGGTCGAGCACCGTAGCTGGGATTGTAGCCTTCTGTAACTAACAGATCCTTGAACCGTTCCGTCACCGACAAAGTAATACCCTGTTCGGTTAAGCGGCTGAAGACTTGCTGCAACATAATGTCCGCAATCTGCTTCACTTCTTCCCTGTTCAACTGGCGGAAGACGATAATCTCATCCAAGCGGTTGATAAATTCGGGACGGAAAAACTGTTTCATTTCTTCGTTTACCAAGCTGCGAACGCGGTTGTACTGCGCGTCTGCGGCACTTTCAGTAAACTCGAAACCGAGACCGCCGCCGCCTTTTTCAATCACTCGCGAACCGATGTTTGATGTCATCACCAGCAGCGTATTCTTAAAGTCTACTGTCCGACCTTTCGCATCGGTCAAGCGGCCGTCTTCCAAGATTTGCAGCATCATGTTGAAGACATCCGGGTGAGCTTTTTCGATTTCGTCGAACAAGATGACCGTGTAAGGACGGCGCCGGACTGCTTCTGTTAGTTGGCCGCCTTCATCGTAGCCAACGTAACCCGGAGGCGAACCGATGAGTTTAGAAACCGTGTGGCGTTCCATGAATTCGGACATATCTAACCGAATCATGGCTTCTTCCGAACCGAAGAAATAAGTTGCCAGGGCTTTTGTAAGTTCCGTTTTGCCGACGCCTGTGGGGCCGGAAAAGATGAAACTGGCGATCGGGCGATTGGGATTTTTCAAGCCTACCCGCGCGCGGCGGATAGCCCGAGAAACTGCGGTGACAGCTTCTTCTTGACCGATCAAGCGCTGGTGCAAAGTATCTTCCATGTGCAGCAGCAATTCCGATTCGGATTCTGTCAGCTTGCTGACCGGTACTCCCGTCCAATTAGCCACGATGTGAGCGATGTCTTCTTCGGTGACGATCGGAGAAGTTTTGAGTTGGCTTTTGTTGATCGTAGCTTCGGCGATTTCGGCTTCAATTTCTAATTCGCGATCGCGCAATTTTCCAGCTTTGTCGAAGTCTTGCTCGCGCACTGCTGCATCTTTTTCTTTTGTTACTGCAGGCAGTTGCTTTTTGAGCTCTTTAACTTCGGGCGGGGTTTGTGAATTCATCACGCGGACGCGGGAACCTGCTTCGTCAATTAAGTCGATCGCCTTGTCTGGCAAAAACCGATCGTTAATGTACCGGTCAGACAGTGTGGCCGCTGCTTCTAAAGCTGCGTCGGAAATTGTCAGTCTGTGATGCTGTTCGTAAGCCGATCGCAAGCCGTACAATATTTCTATTGTTTCAGCCACGCTCGGTTCGCCGACTTTGATCGGTTGGAAGCGGCGTTCTAAGGCAGCGTCGCGCTCGATGTGCTTGCGATATTCGTCCAAGGTAGTTGCGCCGACACACTGCAATTCGCCTCTGGCAAGGGCGGGCTTGAGCATATTGGAGGCGTCCATGCTGCCTTGAATTGCGCCTGCACCGACTAAGGTGTGAATTTCATCGATTACCAGAATGATGTTGCCGGCAGCGCGAATTTCGGCCATGATTTTCGTCAGCCGTTCTTCAAATTCGCCTCGGAACTTGGTACCAGCAATCAGCGAACCCATATCGAGGCTGATTACTTGTTTGTCTTCTAAAATTTCCGGGACGTTTCTATTAACAATCCGCTGGGCTAAGCCTTCGGCGAGGGCTGTTTTGCCGACTCCCGGTTCGCCTACTAAGACTGGATTGTTCTTCGTGCGGCGGCCGAGCACTTGGATCACGCGCTCGATTTCATTTTCGCGGCCCACCACGGGATCGAGTTTGCCGGCTGCGGCTAACTTGGTCAGGTTTGTGCCGAATTCTTCTAAAGTCGGGGTTTTGCGATCGCCGCTATCTCCCCTGCCTCCGGGTACCGCCGCCACTTCTCCCACGGCACGAATTACCTGCGTGCGGACTCTCTGGCGATCGATCCCCAAGTTTTGCAGCACCTTCCCCGCCACCCCTTCGTCGTCTTGGATCAGCCCCAGCAGGATGTGCTCGGTGCCGATGTAATTGTGGCCTAACTGCCGCGCTTCGTTCAGCGCCGTCTCAAAAATGCGCTTAACGCGGGGCGTAAAAGGAATTTCCGGCGGGAGGAACCCGGAACCCCTACCGATGATATTTTCGATTTCATTGCGCGCCTCTTTCAAGTTGAGGCCCATATCCAGTAATACTTTTGCAGCGATGCCAGTGCCTTCGCCGACGAGTCCCAGGAGGATTTGCTCGGTGCCTACAAAATTGTGGCCGAGGCGCCGCGCTTCCTCTTGGGCTAGCATGATTGCTTTAATGGCTTGTTCTGTAAAGCGTTCAAACATATTTTTTCTATCCTACTGTCTTGGCGAGGGCTGTATCGCTGCTGGTAAGGAGCGATTTGGAACACTACACAAATTATAGATGTAAATTTTTGTGTATTTCCTTCTCTAACAATGTATCTTGCTAAGGGAGGAGGGACAGTGGGGAGAGCCGAATAGTAGGGGTGTGGTTGCCGTCCGCTGTCGGTGGGATATTAATTGAGAATAATAGTAGCAAAATGGCTTGATTCCATTAATAATATCATTTTATGTATAAATTATATTCTTGTTCGAGTAAATAAAGCTTGATTTTTGTTGGCATAACTACATGGTTGAATTAAGCATATAACAGTTGCCATGTCAAGACTTTTGACGGTTGCCATGTCAACACTTTTGACGGTTGAGGGTGGTCGTGCCGTCAGCCAACAGCCAACACTCAACAGCCAACACCGGCTCGAATCAGATATATTTTCAACTCTGAGGAGAACTCAATGCAATTTCTCTCGCAATACCAAATCCACTGCACTCTCCACGAAGGTAGCGAAACGATTATTTATCGAGGAAAAATCCCCACGCAGCAGGAGACAACCGTACTCAAAATCCTGAAAGCGGAATATCCGACCCTCGATGCAATTACCCGGATCAAGCACGAGTATCGCATTCGCCAACATTTAGACCATCCGGGCCTAGTTAAAGTCATTAGCCTAGAAACCCTTGACAACCGTCTCGGCTTGCTTTTAGAAGACTTTGAGGGCGAATCTATCGATCGCCTGATGTCGAGACAAAAGCTCGAAGTTATCACCTGTTTGAGGTTTGGTATCCAACTCATAAAAGCCTTAGAATATCTGCACCTTCAAAAAATCATTCATAAAGATATTAAGCCTAGCAATATCATCATCAACAGCCAAACAGGAATTATTAAACTGACCGATTTCGGGATTGCTTCGCGATTGTCCAAAGAAAATCCACAAATTAATAATAACTCGATAGTCGGCACTTTTGCTTATATGTCTCCCGAACAAACCGGGAGAATGAACCGCACCCTCGACTACCGCACCGACTTTTATTCCCTCGGAATTACTTTGTATGAAATGCTGACAGGTCAATTGCCATTTCCGAGTAACGACCCCTTAGAGATAGTTTACAGTCACATAGCCTCTCAAGCAATTATACCCCATCAAATTAATTCAGAGATTCCACCAGCTATCTCACAAATTGTAATAAAATTGATGGCAAAAAATGCCGAAGATAGATATCAAAGCGCAGGTGGATTGTTGGCAGATTTAGAAATTTGTTTGAATCAGTTAGAATCTACAGGCAAGATAGTCGATTTTACTCCCGGAAACTTAGATATATTGAGTCAGTTGTTGATTCCTCAAAAATTGTACGGTCGGGAAACACAAGTCAGGGAACTATTGGCTGCATTTGAACGTGTAGCTAATCCCTGCGTGGAAATTTCTTCCCCTTCCCAAATTGAACTGATCCTAGTTTCGGGTTATGCAGGTATAGGCAAATCGGCCGTAGTCAGCGAAATTCAAAAACCCATCACCAGACAGCGGGGTTATTTTATTTCAGGTAAATTTGACCAATTCAAGCGGAATATACCTTACGCATCTTTAATTCAAGCTTTTCAATCTTTGATCCAGCAGTTACTTGCCGAAAATAGCAAAAAATTACAAGATTGGCAACATCAACTTTTAGACGCGCTAGGCGATTCCGGACAAGTAATTATTGACGTGATTCCCGAACTAGAATTGGTAATTGGCAAACAGCCTGCCGTTCCCGAACTTGCCCCTACTGAAGCACAAAACCGCTTTAACAGGCTATTCAAAGAATTTATCCACGTATTCGCGCAGAAAGAGCATCCCTTAGTGATATTTCTCGATGACTTGCAGTGGTCAGATTCAGCGACATTGAAATTAATGGAATTGCTGGCCACTGACCGAGACAGCAAATATTTACTATTGATTGGAGCCTATCGAGACCATGAAGTTAGCTCTACACATCCTTTAATGCAAACAGTAGAGTACCTTCAACAAACGGGGATTATTCTCAACAATTTAGTGCTGGAACCTCTTTCTTTAGCCCAGGTGAATGAGTTAATTTCTGATACATTAAATGACTCAGAAAGAATTCACCCCTTAGCAGAGTTAATTTGGAATAAAACTGGTGGTAATCCTTTTTTCGTGACGCAATTGCTCAACACTCTTTATCAAGAACAACTTTTAAAATTTGACTTTACCAGGCTCCTGTATCCCGGAATAAAAGGGCAGTGGGAGTGGAACATTGAGGAGATTCAAGCTATTGGTATTACAGATAAGAGTGTAGTTGAACTGGTAGCCAGTCGGATTCAACAACTGCCAGAGATTACACAAGAAGTTTTGAAATTAGCCGCTTGTGTTGGGGACAATTTCACTCTCGATGTTCTCTCTACTGTCAACGCAAAATCTCCATCGGTCACTGCGACCGAACTGTGGGATGCTTTGCAAGCGGGGTTAATACTTCCATTGAATGAGAGTTACCTTATTCCTTTATTTTTAGATCGAGAATCAGCCGTTAATTTAACTTTCAATTCTTCGGGAGTCGGGTATAAATTTTTGCACGATCGCGTCCAGCAAGCTGCATATTCGCTGATTCCTGACGATGAAAAGAAAGCCACTCATCTTAGCATCGGTAAATTGCTCCTTGAAAATACGCCATCTGATAAAGTAGAAGAGAAAATTTTTGATATTATCAACCAGTTAAATGTAGGAATTGATTGTCTGAGCCTGCAATCAGAAAAAGATGAATTAGCACAATTAAATTTAATGGCTGGGCATAAGGCAAAAGCAGCTAACGCTTATGAACCCGCTGTTAAGTATTTGAATGTAGGAATTTCGTTATTAGCACCTGATAGCTGGGATCGCAACTATAGCATGACGCTGCAGTTGTATGTAGAGACGCTGGAAGCGGAATATTTAAACACCAACTTCGAGCAAGCAGAAAATTTGGCGGAAGTGGTTTTGCGATCGGCTAAAAACCAGCTTGACAGAGTGAAAGTGTATCAGCTAAAAATCCTATTTTATCAGGCTCAAAGCCAGATGCTAAAAGCTGTTGAAACAGGTCTAGAAGTGCTGAAAATGCTGGGAGTAAACCTCTTAGATAACGAAACCATTGCAGTGCCCAAATTGCCGCGAATTGAGGAATTAGAAAACCTGCCAGTTATGACAGATCCTTATCAACTGGCAGCTATGGAAATCATGACAGCCCTCTATCCTCCTGCTTATATTGCCAAACCAGAAATTGTGTCGTCCCTCGTCTTGACTATGGTTAATCTTTGTATCGATCACGGTCATTCAGCATTAGCCCCTTTTCCCTATACTCTTTATGGAATGATCCTGTGCGGGACAGAAGGCGACATCGAAGCTGGCTACTACGCTGGACTAATCGCTTTAAAGCTGCTAGAACAATTTAATGCTAGCCAACAAAAAGCTAAGGTTTATGTAATGTTTAATGGCCATATAAAAATCTGGAAAGAGTCTACTAAAAATACACTTGTTTCCTTTATAGAAGGAATGAATTCTGGTGTCGAAACTGGCGATCTAGAATGGGCAATTTATAATTGTAAGCACTATATTACAAATTTATTTTTGGTGGGAGAACCGCTAGAATATGTCAAAGAGAAACAAACTCTTTCGATGGAGTTTTTGCTGAAAAATAAACACGAATTTGCCATAGGTTATGCTCAAATTTGGCAAGGAATTGCTTCAAGCTTAAGAAGCCAAACAGCAGAGCAAGTACGGTTAGTTAGTGGCAGGTTGGATGAACCTGCTGTGATGTCGCGTTGGCAGAAAGAAAATAATCGAATGTCGCTGTTTGCAGCTTATGTGGGTAAATTGATGCTGCTTTATTTATTGAAAGATTATGCTTCGGCTGTTGCCAGCGGTAAATTAGCGGCAGAATATGCAGATGGGGCGATCGGCTTAATCACTGTTGGGGTACACAATTTCTACTATTCGCTGGCTCTCCTCGCTCACTATCCTGACAGTGACAATCAAGAAGCATACCTAGCTATTGTTAATTCTAATCAGCAAATTATGAAAAAGTGGGCCTACCATGCACCCATGAATTATCAGCACAAGTACGATTTAGTCGAAGCAGAAAAAGCGCGAGTTCTCAGCGATAAACTTGCAGCAATGGATTATTATGACTTAGCTATTAAAGGAGCTGCAGCTAACGGTTACACCCACGAAGAAGCATTAGCTTATGAATTAGCGGGAGAGTTTTATCACTTTTGGGATAAAGATCTCAGTGCTAGATCATATCTGACAAAAGCTTATTATGCTTACATTCGCTGGGGAGCTATAGCAAAAGTTAAATACTTAGAATCCCGTTATCATTATTTAGTCGATCGCCATCAAAAACCAATATCTAAAAATCTTGTCACGACTGCCAAAACTACTATCAACAATAGTTTGGTGCTGGATTTGTCAACAGTTGTCAAAGCATCACAAGCTGTTTCGAGCGAAATTATTCTCAGCCGCTTGCTAGAGAAACTCGTACAGCTTGTGAAGGAAAACGCAGGCGCTCAAAAAGTATTATTTCTTGCCAAGACAGGTAATCAATTATTCATAGAAGCTGGACTTACAGATCAGTTTAATGATGTAACCGTGTTACAATCTCTCCCGATTGCCGAATCCGAGAGCCTCCCAATTTCATTAATTAACTATGTAGAAAGAACCCAAAAATACTTGGTTTTAGATGATGCTACCCGAGCCGAGCAATTCCAATTCGATCCTTATATTGCGACCAATCAACCCCTATCTATCCTGGTATTGCCAATTATCCATCAAGGCAACCTTACGGGAATTTTTTATTTAGAAAACAATTTAACAAAAGGTGCTTTTACTAGGGATAGGCTAGAAATTTTGGGAATCCTGTCTGCACAAGCAGCTATTTCTCTAGAAAATGCCCGTTTTTATACTATTCTGGAAACGCGAGTAGCCCAAAGAACTGAGAAATTGCAAACTGCACTGGAAGAACTTCGCCGCACTCAATTGCAGCTAATTCAAAGTGAAAAAATGTCTAGTTTAGGAGAAGTGGTAGGGGGGATTGCTCACGAAATTAATAACCCGATTAACTTTATTTATGGAAATTTACATTACACCAACGAATACTCTAAAAATTTACTAGATTTACTACAGTTATACCAAAATAATTACCCAAATCCTGTGCAAGAAATAATAAATAAAAGTGAGCAAATTGATTTAACTTTTTTGATGAATGATTTCACTCAAATGATTGATTCCATGAGAGTTGGTGCTGCGAGGGTTCGCGATATTGTGCTCTCGCTGCGAAACTTTGCTCGACTAGATGAATCAGATAAAAAATGGGTTAATCTCCACGAAGGGATCGACAGCACATTGATGATTTTGGCTCAAAAATTAAGTGATATTCAAGTAATCGAGGAGTACGGCAATTTGCCTTTAGTTAACTGCTATCCGGGAGAAATTAATCAGGTATTTATGAATTTACTTACCAATGCAATTGATGCTTTTTCTTGCGAAAGAGTGAGTGAAGCTGACTCGACAAAGACTCCAACAATTCAGATTTGCACTCAAGTCGCGGAAGGAAATCAAGTAGCGATTCGCATTGTTGATAATGGTGTGGGGATGAGTTCGGAGGTGCTGGGTAAAATATTCGATCCGTTTTTTACTACTAAAGAGGTAGGTAAGGGGACTGGTTTGGGATTGTCTATCAGTTATCAAATTGTGGTAGAACAACATGGAGGAAAGCTAATTTGCAAGTCGGAACCTGGAGAGGGCAGCGAGTTTACTATACTGCTTCCGTATTGATTAATTAAAGCCATCGTGAAAACAACTGTTCAATTACTTTCACGAAGCCGATCGCAATTTGAATCAACGGCCAACCCACAAAACAAATTAACACCGCCCAGCGAGTTTGAATATCCAAACCTTGGCGAACCGCAACAATTACAGCTAGCAAACTCCACACAGCTAATATGCGCTCTATTCCTTCTCCCAGCAAGGGAATCAGCGTTAAAAAATTCAGCACTTGCGGGGCGTAGGCAAAGCCGATCGGAACCAACAACTCCCTATAAGTTACGTGACCCGGTTTCAGCCACTGCCCGATTTTAAAGATAGTGAAAGTCCAAAAATAATAACCCCCCGCGACTGCCAAACCATCTATCAAAAGTCCTAGAAATAATACGGATGGCTCAGTTCGGTTGATTAACAAGATGACAGCACTGCCCAACACGCGGGACACCGCAGCTAAAATTACAATTGTTAAAGCTATCCGCTTAGTTCTGCCAGTGTATGGAGTTTTTTCGTAAAAATTGCCGTTCAAAGAAAGTGCGTTCCAAAGGGTAGCCCCCAAACCTGCAATTGAATCTTCTCCCTTCACGTTGAACTCCTGCTCCTCAAGATAGTTGACAACTTTTACAAAATAAGCTCTAATACAGCAGAATCACCGAACTATTTCTACGTAATTAGCTAATTAATTGGCATTCTACCAGATTTTATTAAATGCTAAGATTGATTTTAAGGATACTTGCATGGCTGCGCGGGGGAAGTTTAAATTTGCTGATCGTCGCAGGTGTAATTCTGATAATTTGGGGCATTCTTTCCCCGGTGGGAACTGTTATATGGTGGCTGAATCAAAGTGCCGAAACTTTGGGTTTCAAGAAAAATCCGCCGGAGATATTGCCTTCCAACAAGGGCAATCTAGAAGCGCGGAAGTCTTCGCCGCTCAATTGTTATATCATCTTTTTACCGGGAGTTGGCGATTTTTCGGGGGACGAATTAACCCCTGGCGAAGAGTTCTTTCTCAAGCGTTTAGTTAAAAGTCACCCGCAGTGCGTAGCAGTGGGCGATGTTTTTCCTTATTCAGCGTCTAACAAAAGTTTAGGAGGAGAGCGGTGGCTAGCTCCTTTTTGGCGGTTTGCAGAACAGGCAAAAAGCGGGCCGATTGCGGGGGATATATTCATCAAAATTCGCAATCTCTGGAGGTTTGCAATTTCTTTAGATTATCGCTACGGCTTTGCATACAATCAGGGAATGGCTAATGCAATTATCGAGCGCATGAATGCTCAATCTCCCATTTCAGTTAATCCTCAACAACCTTTGAAAGTTATTTTAATTGGCACTAGCGGCGGCGCACAAGTTGCTTTGGGTGCTACTCGCTATCTTAAAGAATGGCTGAAGGCAGAAATTACGGTTGTTTCGGTTGGGGGCGTGTTTTCGGGAGAAAATGGTTTTGCAGAGGCCGATCGCATTTTCCACTTTCGCGGCACTCGCGATTCAATTGAGGATATTGGCGGCATAGTTTTTCCGAGTCGCTGGTACTGGTACGCGACTTCTCCTTTCAACCAAGCTCGTTTGCAAGGCCGCTATGCAGAAGCTTTGAGCGGCCCTCACAAGCACGACGGCGATGAGGGATATTTTGGGGAAAATCAAGCGGCGGACGGTAAAAAGTATGTAGATATAACCCTGGACAAGATTAATCAATTGCCTGTTTGGTCTAAAAGCACCTCCAATTGATGAGTGCTTGCATATTCGATGCCTGTACAATTATAATTAAGTTAGGAGGAAAAAATTTAGTTTTAATTTATTCATAAAGAGAGGAGTCGCGTTCATCATTAAAAACTAATTTTATTATACTCAATCGACCGGAGATAATATCAATCGGTAACATAAGCTAGTCAGCATTGAAATTGCATCTAAAATAATAATAAAACTCTTCTGGGCTGTTGCTCAGAGCAAGGTTAGGAATATACAAGTTAAATACACAACCGCTTAGTCATTAGTTATTAAATTTGTCATTGTTCCTTCTGCGTCGCTTGAAGCTTGGTCTTGTTGGCTTCCAGTGTCTACCTCCAATTCGCAATTCCCCATGCCCGATGCCCAATTCCCTATTCCCCATTCCCCATTCCCTATTATCAATGTCTCGACCAACATTATATATTGCCATCACGAATCACGGATTCGGCCACGCTGTCCGAGTCTCCTCCGTAGCTGCAAAAATTCAAGAATTAAATCCAGATATTTTATTAATTATGGCAACAACTGCCCCTCGGTGGCTGCTAGAATCTTACATTAGCGGCGACTTTATCCACCGTCCCCGGGCTTTTGATGTGGGTGTCGTGCAAGCTGACAGTTTGCATATGGATAAAGACGCGACGCTGGAAAAATTGCTGGAAATTCGGAAAAAGCAAAATTCGCTAATTGCCAGCGAAGTTAATTTTATTAAGCAAAATCGCGTGGGGTTGATCCTGGCAGACATTCCTCCTTTGGCAACGCGAATGGCGGCATCGGCTGGGGTTCCTTGCTGGATGATGAGCAATTTCGGGTGGGATTTTATCTATCGCGATTGGGGCGGGGAATTCGTAGAAATAGCAGATTGGATTGGTGAGTGTTTCGGAATGTGCGATCGGCTTTTTCGTCTTCCTTTGCACGAACCGATGCCAGCTTTCCCCAATATTCAAGATGTGGGCTTGACTGGCGGCAATCCTCGCTACAGTCACGATAAAGTTCGGGAAGTATTCGGCATTGAAACACCGCTGGAAAAAACTGTATTGTTGACTTTCGGCGGACTGGGTTTAGAGGAAATTCCTTATCAAAATTTACAGCAATTTAGCGACTGGCAATTTATTACTTTTGATGCGGAATCTCCCGATTTGCCAAATTTGATTAATGTCAAAAATCAGAAGTTTGCACAATCTTTCCCGATTTTACCGCGTCCGGTTGATATTATGCCTGTCTGCGGGCGCTTAGTTTCTAAACCGGGATACAGCACTTTTGCGGAAGCTTTGCGGTTGCAAATACCTGTTGTTTCTATAATGAGAGAAGGTTTTGCAGAAGCTGCGGTGTTGCTGGAAGGGATTCAAAATTATGCGGAACATCAAATTGTGACGGCGACGGAGTTTTTTGAGGGGGATTGGGAGTTTTTGCGACAACCGCTGCATCCGCCGCGTTTGTCGGGTAAATTGGATAAAAATGGTACGGAGGCGATCGCCCAAGCTGTTGTAGACTATTTTAGATAAGGCGATGGAAATCGATCCAACACAAACAAAGCTGGAGGACGGCGATGGAAATCGATCCAACACAAACAAAGTGGGCATCCGCCGAATGAAGAGTTTTGCAACAGTCTCATCGAAAGTTTAAAATAGAAGACGGCGATTTGAAATCCATCCTAAACAAACAAAGGAAGCGAAAGCCGACTGAAGAGTTTTGCATCCGTCTCATCCAAAATCTAAAATTTAAAATCTAAAATCTAACATCGAATGACTCACTATCAACAGATACTCAAGATTCAAACTACAGGGAAGTCTCTGTGTAACATCAGTCCTAAGATAGAAGATGCGGTGGCGAATTCAGGTATTAAAACGGGACTTTGTAGCTTATTTTTGCGCCACACTTCTGCTAGTTTGGTGATTCAAGAAAATGCTGACCCGGATGTACTTAAGGATTTGGCTAACTTTTTGGCTAAACTGGTACCGGAGGGCGATCGCTACATTCACGATGCCGAAGGCCCAGACGATATGCCGGCGCACATTCGCACTGCGCTGACTCATACTTCTGAACAAATCCCGATCGATCGCGGCAGGTTGCTGTTAGGAACTTGGCAGGGAATTTACCTGTGGGAACACCGCCAGCGGGGTCACATTCGCGAATTAGTTGTTCACGTCAGCGGCACTTGATCGGAATTTGTACTTCGCTGATTTTAGTTGCTTCCGGCGTCATTGGGGAATTGTAAAAAAAGCGGCGCGGCGGCCCGACTATTTCGTATTCGGGATGTTCTTGAAGCCAATCTTTGAGTTTCTGGAGGTTCTTTTCATAGCTTTCCCAAGTGTAGGCCCCGCCCACACCGATGCTGACAACCGTCATCGGCGAAGTATCTGTGACTTCTACAGCGGAATTAACGCTGCTGGGGGCGATATTTGGTGCGGGATAGAGGAACGAAACTTCTGCTTGGGGAACCGCATCGATTTGCCCGGAAGTTGCAGTGTAGCGCGCTTCTACTGGCGTTGTCATCGCAATTTTGTTGTTGCTGATATGTTGAAATAAGGGATTGAAGGCGATTCCAGTTGCTTGTCGCAAATCGCCCGCGTGGGTGTAGGTGACAGCGCGGTACTGAGGATATTGCTTAACTTCTATGACCCCAATCTGTGCGGGTTCAGGGAATCCAGTAGGTAATACCATTTGAGATTTGAAAGTTGAGATTTTACATTGAAGAATGGGAAAAGACTGACTCCGCAAGGCTTTGGAACTTGCTTGCAGTTGCATTATTTTTGGCAACTGTTATAAATAGGCTGAGATTGTTTGCATACCCTCGTTCAGGTGGCACAATTAGTTTAGCATTTATTCAGGGCGATGCTAACTGCCGATCGCCTAGAATTAGTTTAGACATTATTAATTAAACTTGTAATAATACGGACGGCGCTGAGTAAACAGAGAAACATTAATCTAGTTATCTTTGAAAAATTACCGTTTTTCAGGGGAGTCTGCTATTTTGGTCGGAAAAGCTTCGGCTGTTTAGCCGATCGAGCTGTGCGTTCTCAGTTATTGCCACGCTTATCGCTTTCAGCTAGAGGGTCAATTATATCGCTTTCAGGGAATGACGTATGAAAAAGATTTTAGTGATTGAGGACGAGCAAATAATCCGGGAGAATATTCTCAAACTCCTCAAAGCTGAAGGTTTCGACGTGACGGGTGCAGAAAATGGAGCGCAAGGTTTAAATGCGGCGGTGTCAAATCTTCCCGACGTGATTCTTTGCGATGTGACGATGCCGGAACTTGACGGGTACGGGGTGCTGGTGGCCTTGCGATCTAATCCTGTTACTGCTACACTGCCTTTTGTTTTTCTCACCGGTAAAGCCGATCGCTCTGAAATGCGGCAAGGTATGGAATTGGGAGCAGATGATTATCTGACTAAACCTTTTACTAAAGCTGAACTTGTGGGGGCGATATCGAGCCGCTTGAAAAAACAAGAAGCTGTCGCAGAAAAGTACAATACTTTGCGGCCAAGCAGCGAATTGATCCAAGATGCAGCCGACAAATTAGACCAGATAAAAACAAGTTTGCGCGACGCATTGGAACGAGAAGAATTCCAAGTTTATTATCAGCCGCAGGTCAATGTCGAGACTGGTAAAATTATGAGCGCAGAAGCTTTAGTACGCTGGCTGCATCCAGAAAAAGGGCTGATTTCGCCCGCAGAATTTATTCCGTCTGCGGAAGCAACTGGCTTCATTGTACAGTTAGGCGAGTGGGTTTTGCAAACAGCTTGCAGGCAAATGCAAGTTTGGCAAAATGCAGGTTTTTCGCTGCGGATAGCGGTGAATCTGTCGCCGCGCCAATTTCACCAACCGGAGCTCAGCAGCAGAGTTGCCGAAATTTTAGCAGAAACTGGTTTGGAACCGAGCAGTTTGGAATTAGAGCTGACTGAAAGTTTGATGGTGGAGGATGCCGAAAGTGCGATCGCTACTTTGCAACAATTGAAAAATTTAGGAGTTTGTATATCTATTGACGATTTTGGAACTGGGTATTCTTCTTTAAGCTATCTGGCGCAATACCCATTCGATACTTTAAAAATTGACCGCTGTTTTATCAGCAATATCACCGAGGGTTGCACAAATGCAGCGATTGTAAAAGCTATTATTGAAATGGCGCACAGTCTCTGTCTTGAGGTAATTGCCGAAGGAGTTGAGACGGAAGCCGAAAAAGATTTTCTCTGGCGCTACAATTGCGATACAATGCAAGGATATTTGTTCAGTCCTCCTGTGTCGGTCGCAGATTTTGAACAGTTGCTGGTGGAAGGCAAATAGAATATCGGTTAAGTCAATATTTGTCCTATAATTAAGTGCTATCGTCGGGGTGGAATATGGTGGGAGAATCCAGCATTAACGTTGACTCACTCAAATCAAGCAATAAAAAAAATAAGGAATTTTACAGAGCTGTTCTACTAGCTCTAGTGATAGTGTTTTTAGCTATTATGTCCAGATTTTTTGTCATTGTCAACGCTGGAGAACGGGGCGTGATGATGCAGTTTGGTAAAGTGGAAGAACAGGTACTCGGAGAAGGAATTCACGTAATAGTCCCCATAGTTTATACTGTAAAAAAGTTGAGCGTCAGGGTGCAGAAACAGGAAAGTTCCGCTGAAGCTTCCTCAAAAGATTTGCAAGATGTTTTCACGGATGTAGCGCTGAACTGGCACATTATCCCAGAAGAAGCTAATGCTATCTTTCAACAAATAGGTGACGAAAAAGAAGTAGTTACTCGCATTATCGATCCGGCAGTTGAAGAAGTATTAAAAGCAGTTATGGCAAAATACACGGCTGAAGAAATTATTACTAAACGCGGAGAAGTTAAAGCCGCAGTTGATGATTATTTGACCTTGAGACTGGTTACATATCATATTGCCGTTGACGATATTTCTTTAGTACACGTTCATTTTTCTGAGCGGTTTAGCGATGCAGTGGAGGCGAAACAAATTGCCGAACAGGAGGCAAAAAGAGGGGAGTTTTTAGCGCTGAAGGCAGTAAAAGAGGCTGAGGCTAAGGTGAATTTAGCCAAGGGAGAAGCCGAAGTGCAAAGGTTGCTGCGGGACAATTTGACTCCGGAATTTTTGCAAAGGCAGGCTATAGAAAAATGGAATGGGAAATTGCCGATGATTGTTGGTGATGGAGGTAAAAATTTATTGGACTTGAGGAAATTGGTTGAGAGATAATTATCATCCTGGACGCGCTGGTGGCCAGAAATCGGGTTTCTTTACGAAAATACACGGCGTTTAGCTTTTTCTGTCGCTAAAAAACCAGCTTTTTTGAGTATTCCTGCGTAATTTATGAATTACAAATTATCAGAATCTTGACTTAAGATCTGTTCAAAAGCTTTAGTAATTCCAGTTTGAAAACGCTGTTTGTGCTTCAGTTTCAAAACTGGTTTAATTATTTCAAAAAATACATTAGAACTTGGTTGGCTATCTATAATTTTAATCGATCGCAGTGTGGATAGCTGCAATTCTTTTTTTACCATCAATTCAGGAATCGCCGCTGCACCTGTGCCGCTTTCCACCACTGCTTTGACCATTTCACTGCTGTTCAAAACTAAAGTGACATTCAATTCATGGGGATTAATGCCCCAACTTTGCAAAGCTTGTTCCAACATTTGCTGAACTCCAGAACCAGCTTCTCGCATTACCCAATCCGTTTGCGCAATTTCCGTTAAACTCACCTCTGCCCGTTCAAACCAAGGGTGAGATTTGCCAACAACAATCAGCAAGCGTTCGCTGCCTATAACTTCTTCCTCCAGAGTGTTCTTAAGCGAAGCTTTGATGTCTCCGGTCACTAAACCCAAATCAAATGTTCCCGTCGCCGTACCCGCACAAATTTCTTCGGCATTTGCCAGAGTACAATTCACGCAAATACCGGGATATTTCTGTTTGAACGTGCTAATTTTATCAGGCAGCCAATAATTGCCAATGGTCAGACTGCAACCCAATTTTAAATCGCCTCGCTGCAAGTCGTTCAACTCCCGCAAACCTCTCTCAGTCAAAGCAACTTGGTCGAGAATTTTCTGCGTTTCAACTTGCAGCAACTTCCCGGCTTCAGTGATTTCGATGTGGCGGCCGA
Organism: Microcoleus sp. S28C3; assembly: GCF_036700785.1. Classification (NCBI taxonomy): domain Bacteria; kingdom Bacillati; phylum Cyanobacteriota; class Cyanophyceae; order Oscillatoriales; family Microcoleaceae; genus Microcoleus; species Microcoleus sp. S28C3. The sequence goes on from NZ_JAUBPO010000038.1 coordinate 42,617, forward strand.
TGCGGTGAAATAGTTTTACTCCATATTGCGCCTCTAAGCTTTGGATTGCCGCACTGACAGCGGGTTGAGTGATGTAAAGTTCCTCCGCCGCGCGGCTGAAGTGCAGGTGTTCCGCGACAGCTATAAAAACTCGCAGTTGGTCCAGCGTCATTCCGGCCATTCTGAGTGCCCCTTTACTAAATACAGTTATTTTTTGAGATTAAAATCTCTGGCGGCTAAGCTGTGACCTGAACTTTTAGATCGACTCTATTGTACAGGTTGGAATTCCCCATAAAACACGGTTAGCAGCCGCTATTTCAATTTTCCTCTTAACGTCAACGGTTTGAGCTTGTGGCGACAGATATGTACCGTCTTCCAACAGTTCTTTTGCCGCGGCACTGCATCACTTGCATTTATGAATTCGATAAAAAACAACATTTGATTTTACGGCTGAAGGGTCTTACAGTTAAACTCAAGCTTCAGAACACTCGGCCCGAGGCTGAAGCAGAACCGACAATTTGAAGCCGATCGCCAAAAGTCGATCGACAAAAATACAGAAGATAAATGACCAAGAAAACGCCAAAAAATCACAGTGCACACGGCTTAAAGCCGGACTGCCTCTCCTTCGGGGAGGTTTTAGCTCAATCCTTTGCCGTCATTGCACCTACAACTATACCAGCATCTAATATAGGTTTAATCGTCGCTCTTTCAGGAAACGGGGCTTGGCTGAGTTTTGCGATCGGCTTGATCGGCCTAGTATTTGTCAGCATCAATATCAACCAATTTGCGAGTCGATCGGCTTCTGCCGGTTCTCTTTATTCTTATATTGTTAAAGGACTTGGCCCTACTGCCGGCGTAATTTGCGGCTGGAGTTTGGTACTCGCTTATCTATTTACTGCGATGTCCGTTTTGTGTGGTTTTGCCAACTTTACGGGTAGTTTCATCGGTCATTTAGGCATCCATCCGTCACCGATTACACTGTTATCGATCGGGGCGGGCGTTGCTTGGTATGCAGGTTATAAAGATATCCAGCTTTCAGCTATGGCGATGCTGTGGCTAGAGGGGGCATCAGTGGCGGCGATCGCACTTTTAGGAATTATCATCTGGGCGCACAAAGGTTTTGCCCTGGATATGTCCCAATTAACTTTAGAAGGCGTAACTCCCGGCAACATAGCGACGGGACTTGTATTAGTAATGTTTGGTTTCTCTGGTTTTGAAAGTGCTACATCTCTGGGCGACGAAGCGAAAAAACCCTTAAAAAATATCCCCAAGGCTGTTATGGGCAGTGCTGTCATGGCAGGCTTATTCTTCATTTTGATGACCTATATTGAGGTTTTGGGTTTTAGCGGTACTGGAGTTTCTATTACTAATACTGAAGAACCTCTGAGTTTTCTGGCGCAACAAGTGGGCATGGGGTGGCTGGGAGAGTTAGTGGCTTTCGGCGCTTTATTTAGCTTTTTTGCTTGCGTGCTCGGCAGCATCAATCCAGCGGCGAGAGTGTTTTTTATGATGGCGCGCCACGGTTTGTTTCACTCTTCATTAGGTGTAGCGCATTCATCTAATAGAACTCCCCACGTTGCAGTAACGATGTGTACATTTATGACATTTTTGGTGCCTGCTGTCATGTCTATGTTTAACATCAAACTGTTCGATTGTATGGGTTATTTGGGGGCAATTTGCAGCTACGGATTTTTAACGGTATACATCTTGATTTCGATCGCAGCTCCGGTTTACCTGCACAAAATTGGTAAATTGCGCGTGCGAGATGTGCTATTCTCGGTGGCGGCGATCGCATTTATGATGATTCCGATTGCGGGCAGCGTGGGCATTCCCGGCAGCACTATGTTCCCAGTTCCCGAAGCTCCTTACGATGCGTTTCCTTACTTGTTCTTGATGTACTTGGTGGCTACTTGTGGATGGTTTTTCTTGCAGCGGCGGCGCTATCCTGAACTTGTTGGTTCGATGGAGCAGGGTATTGACGCAATTCACGCCAAATTCGAGGTATAAAATGCAATTTACGGCGGTGTTCGATTGAATACAGTATCGATCGACAACAACGGCTTTGATTAGTAATTGTAGGGTGGGCACGGCCCACCAAAACATTTGCAACTCACGCTCTAACAAGCCTTTGATTAGTAATTGTAGGGTGGGAACGGCCCACCAAAACATTTGCAACTCACGCTGTTACAGGCTTTGATGGGCAGTGCCTACCCTACATTGATTTGATTCAAAGATTTGACGCGGTAAAAAAAGCAGGCGTAAAAACCCAGCAAAAAAATTAAGGAGATACAGAAATGAATGAATTACTAACAGCAATTTCTACGGGTATGACAGCTTTTACAGCTACGAATATTGACGATATTCTGATTTTGCTGCTGTTTTTCTCGCAGGTGAATGCAGTATTTCGGCACAGGCATATCGTCTTCGGTCAGTTTCTGGGCTTTACTGCACTGGTTTTGATTAGCATTCCGGGTTTTTTTGGCCGCTTAATCTTTCCGCCAGATTGGATCGGAATGCTCGGTTTGCTGCCAATTGCGATCGGGCTTAGCCGCTTGCTGAATCCAGAAAATGACGATTCGGAAGCTGAGGCTGAATTAGAGCAATCTGAGAAATCTTTTTTTAGCAATTTTCTGTCTCCTCAAACTTACAGCGTAGCAGGGGTGACGGTGGCAAATGGGGGCGACAATATCGGGATATATGTACCGCTTTTTGCTAGCAATACTTTAGAAAGTTTGGCGGTGATTCTCGCTGTATTCTTCGCGATGGTGGGCGTTTGGTGCTACGCTGCTTATCGGTTAATTCAGATGCGGGCGATCGCAGATACTCTGACTCGCTACGGCAATCAGCTTGTGCCTTTTGTTTTGATCGGATTGGGAATGGCGATTCTGGTGGAAAGCGGCACTCTGGCAAGCCCAACTTTAAGTATAATATCTTTAGTTGGTTGCTGTTTCTGTTTGATAACTATGAGCAGAGGTAACGCCAGGGAAACTGAAGTTTAGAAAAATTGCAGGGACAGCACATGAATTGGATTGCAGCAGCGATTATTGCCGGGATTACATCTTTCGCCGCAACCAATATCGACGATATGGTGCTTTCCATGCTGTTCTTCGCCCAGGTAAACGATACTTTCCGCCCCCGGCATATCTTTGTCGGTAAGTACCTCGGATTTGCAGCACTCATCGCTGCTAGTTTGCCGGGTTTTTTTGGCGGTTTAATTGTGCCGACAGCTTGGATTGGCTTGCTGGGTTTGCTTCCGATCGCGATCGGCATCAGTCACTTAGTCAAGAGAGATAATGAGGAAAATGACGTACAAGCCGTATCGGGCGAATTTAACCGGAAATCTAATTCACTTGTGTCAAAAATAGCAAATCTTTTCAACCCCCAAACTTTGAATGTGGCTGCTGTTACTATAGCCAACGGGGGTGACAACATCGGTATTTATTTACCGCTGTTTGCTAGCAGCGATTTGCCGAGCTTGGTGGTGATTTTGGCGGTTTTCTCGGTGATGGTAGGTGTTTGGTCTTATCTCGCTTACCGATTAACTCGCCAAAGAGCGATCGCCCGTATTTTGACTCGCTATACCAAGGTTGTTGTTCCTTTTGTTTTGATTGGTTTGGGAATATTTATTCTGATTGAAAGCGGTACTTATCGCCTGCTCCCGCCGCAATTTCAATCTAACTAATAATTAGCCCTTCGCTATTTGCATCCCTCTATAGGTAGATAAATTGCCAGACCATAAGTCCTAACTCATCATTTTCACCTTAACAATTATTTGCTTAAAAATAGCGCTAAATCGATTGAAATATATCAAGAAATATGCTAAGTTAATGATGAAGTGAGTAATCAAGCTAAAAGCAGCTTCAAAGTAATTTAGCTTCAAGTATTCACGAAAGTTGAAACCATCTTTTGAGCTAGACAATTGCCAGACTTAGGCAACAAGATACCTGTGGTTTCAATAAATCATGTAGTGGTGAATCAAACCGAGCTAAAAACTTGAGGATGAATCCCTAAAAGAGCGCCCGAACACTTCGCCACTACCCCACGCAGCTCGGCTTTGACAATAGGTAGAACGCTAAAAAACCAGATTTTTCGATTCTGCAAAATTTGGTCGATCGGGCAAACAAGTTAAGGACAACTGGTTTTTGCCTAAGTCCGAAAATAGCAAGCAAACAGAAAGTTGGAAAAAACCTGACAATCTAGAAAAGGAGAAAAATTGTGAAAATGTTCAAATTTGTTTTAGTGCTCTTGGTAATGGTCGCCAATTTAGTATTCGTTCCTCCCTCCTGGGCCGACGCTCCAAAAACGCCGAGATATGCGAGCAATCCCGACTACATAGAGGTGAGTGAAGCTCTGACTGAAGCTCTGAACACTCTCAAGGCTGCGAAAGACTCACCCGATAGCGCCCAGAATTATACCCCTAAAGAACTCCACAAAAAAATCTCTCAATTGGAGTTTCAAAAATACACTTTAGAAACGGGAAAACCTTGGGGTCAGTGCCGCAACGAGACAGGGAAAACCCTGGCTGTCTACGGCCCGAAAGGCAAAAAAGCAGCGGACTCTTCTTACGATAATGCCCTGTATTTTCTAGCTGACGGCCAAACAACTGAACATAAATGGGATTGCGATGGGATTTTTCTACCCAGCGATGTCAATGCAACCGATTTAAGAACGACCGATCAAGCTTCAGAAGAATTGACGGGCGGTCTAGCTGTTAAGATAGTTGACGGAACTCAATTTGTAGCGAGAGCTAATCCCGATACGGGGGCTGTAGAATTCAACGTTCCTACTGCTAAAGTTTTCCAGCCAGGGGATGCGAATTGGTTTGTTCCTGACGTGACTCAGGCGTACATAGATTCGCAACTTCCCAACGCACCTACTGAGGAAAATGATTAGTTTTGGTGAACTTGTAATGCGATCGGCTGTGTAAAGCCCGTTGCAACGCAAGAACCGCCGGGGATCGATCCCCGGCAGATCATCGTCCCAGCGAAAATATATCGGTTTACCTTCATATTTGCAGTTAATATTAAAAGGTCGATCTATGCTATTAAATTGGAAATCCACGAAAGTAAATACAGAAAAGATTAAGCGACCAAATCCGTCGCGGGTGCGGGATCACTTGGCAAACGAGCGCACTTATTTAGCATGGATGCGGACAGCAATATCGCTGATGGGTTTTGGCGTAGTTATCGTGCGCCTTCGCGCCTTCCATCCCCCTATGCTACCAAGTCCCGGCAATGGTTGGAAGTTGGGTTTGCTTTTTTCAATAGTGGGTTTGCTGACGGTGCTCTTATCAACTAAGCACTACTTCGGCGTCCGCCACGATATCGATTACGATACTTATGAACCTACCGATCGCTGGGTAATTCTTTTCAGCCTCGCGATCGCCATCCTAGGGACTGGGGTAATTTATTATATTTTCACCATTCCTTCTAGCTTAGAAGGTTTGATGGCACCAGAATAATGGCGCTGGTTTTATATTAATCTTAAAGAGTTGGAGCGCGTGCAATTATCGTTCAAACCGATGCAAGTAGATGATGAGAAACAAACGCAGCAAAATCTGTCGCGGGCGATCGATCGATCGGCAAATGAGCGCACCTTCTTAGCATGGATGCGGGCTGCGGTCGCCCTCATGGCTTTTGGCGTCATCATCGTCCGACTTCGCGTCGTGCAAATGCCCGTACAGTACCGCCTGGGGATGGGGTGGAAGTTGGGTTTAATCTTCTCTCTCATAGGTTTGGCGACAGTCTTAATCTCAACTCAGCGCTACTTCACCGTTCGCCGCCAAATTTACGAGGATACCTACGAACCGTCAGATTGGTGGATATTCCTCTTCAGTTCGGCTGTCGGCTTATTGGGGATTGGAGTAATTTATTTTATCTTTGCAGCCGCCGTCAGCCCAAGTAGTTCTGTAATACCCGATTGATTGTCAACAGGAGTTAACACCATGAACAGCGATATAGTTGCCACGATCGCTTCCATTATCATCTTAGCTGCTGCTATCTGGGCAGCATTCGCAGTGCTGGAGAGTGTCGCGAAAATATTCCCTAAATTGCTGGGCGTGACAGTCGCGATCGGGCTTTTGCTCGTTTACCTGCAATTTTACTGGGGCATCGACACTGCCTATCTTTGGCAAACTGTCAAGCATTTGCCTGAAGCTTTCAATTTCTCGATGGGCGCCTAAACTCGCACCAGGCAGCATTTTCAACAACATCTCCCGGATAGATATTTTTGTATCGGAAAGAAAGTAGATTGAGTCGATCGCCCCTAAAATACGGTAACTCGATCGACTTACTAGACATAGATCTGTTGGGATGTTAAAATACGGTAAGTCGATCGAGTTATGAGCTGTTAACGTGGAAAACGCTAAAAAAGTCACTCAAGAGTACCAGCTTGCAAAACAACTGACCCAACAGTTGCCACAAGCTAAGGGCTTTAAAGAAGTCTGGTTTAAAAAAATCAGAGGCGGGCTACTTCTGGCAATTGGATATTTGCTCTCACCGCTGTGTTGGTGGAACGACATATTTTTCAATCTGCCAATTGCCTACGCCTTTGGGTATATCTGTAGTGGGCTTTCCCCAGATTTACTGTTTCCTTGCACAATTGTCGGCTACTGGCTTTCCAATATTGCGGGAATTCTGTTGATGCAATTCGGGGCTGTAGATGTTTTTGCAGACAAACCCAAGGAAAAAAACCTCAAAAAAGAGTTATTGACGGGTTTAGTTTCCTCAACCGCTTTCACTATTGTCGTTGTGACATTGATTCATTTTAATGTTCTCGATACTCCCGATTTGTTTTCCAGCCAGCAGTCGGTTAACCTCAGCTCTGCTTTACCTGTGACGCTCGTCACTTCAAGGTAGAAAGCAGAATCTCAACCATCAATGAATCGAAGATTTTTAATCAGTTACACAGGGAAATTTAAGAAAATCAGGGAGCTTTTACACTACAATTTTTGTAGCTTTGTTTATTTGCATTTACTGACTTTTACCAACAATATTGTATCTGAAAACGCGGCAACTCTAAAGCGTTAAATAGCCAACTTTCTGGTAACAAATATTGAAATGCAATTGATATTTAGCCTGTGTAGCTGTGTTTCAGGAGCCGCCCAAGTTATCTATTTGTTGGTTGGCAGCGCTTAAATACACAGTTTTTGGGCATAACCGTGAACTACTTATTACTATCGTTTCTCAGTTTTTTCGTTGGCATTATCGTTGGTTTGACCGGAGTTGGCGGAGCGTCACTCATCACCCCAATGTTAATTTTTGTCTTCCAGGTTCCAGCATCAATTGCTATTAGTTCGGATGTCGTAGCGGCCACACTTATGAAAGTTGTTGGCGGCTTCAAACACTGGCAGCAAAAGACCCTAGACTTGCAAGTAGTTAAGTGGCTGGCTTTAGGCAGCGTGCCCGGTTCGCTGACTGGCGTGTGGATTTTACACTGCATCAAATCCAGCGGAAGTCAAGACTTAGACAGCATATTGCTGCGCTTTCTCGGAGTAGCGATCGCCCTAATTGTCGCTTTATCGCTGACCCAATTAGTGGTCAAAACATTTTTCCCTAATTTTAAATTGCCTCCGCAGCCTAAATGGGACTTGAATACTAATTATGGCCGTATTTGTACTGTGAGTGCGGCAGCAGTTTTAGGCTGCATAGTGGGAATCACTAGCGTGTCTTCCGGTTCGATGTTTGCACTGTTGCTGATTGCTTTTTTCCGCTTGGATACTTCTAAATTGGTGGGTACAGATATTTCGCAAGCGGCAATTTTGTTGATGTTTACATCTCTGGGACACCTCAGCCTCGGAACAGTAAACTGGAGTTTAGTTTTGCCAATTTGGTTGGGTTCGGTGCCGGGAGTTTTGGTAGGGGCTAAATTCTGCCAAATTATGCCTCAACGCCCGCTAAAGTTTGTTATTTACGGGATGTTGGCGATGGCTAGTTGGAAGTTGTATCAAGTCTGAAAAGTAGGGTAAGGTCAGGAGTATTGCTGTCAACAAATATGCGCTTTCGCTGCAGTCCGGCAGGGGTTTAAACCCCTGCCTCAAAGCTGAAGTCCTCTGAAGAGGACTATTAACTCATTAGTCCTCTTCAGAGGACTTTCGCTTTGAGCCAGGGAATTAATTCCCTGGCGGTCTTTCGGGTTAAGCTGATAGCAATGTCGCAGTAATGACGATCGCCCCTACTAAAATTTAATAATTGCTGACTAATGCTTCGAGTTCGCTGACTGTCGGCAATTCTAAGTCTTTGAACAAGACTGTACTGAGGTAGCGTTCGCCATAAGAAGGCTGCACAAAAACTATCAATTTCCCAGCATTTTCGGGACGCTTGCCGACTTGAATAGCGGCAAACAAAGCCGCGCCTGCTGAGATTCCTGACAACAATCCTTCTTCTCTGGCTAGGCGGCGACTGTAGGCGATCGCATCTGCGTCGCTAACTGCGATCACCTCATCAATTAACTCTGGTTTCAACACTTCCGGGATGAATCCTGCACCAATCCCTTGAATTTTGTGAGCACCAGATTTACCTCCAGAAAGCACGGCGCTGGTGGCTGGTTCAACTGCGATCGCCTTAAAACTCGGTTTCCGCTGTTTAATTACCTCAGCAACTCCAGTAATCGTACCGCCGGTGCCAACTCCAGCAACTAAAAAATCTACTTTACCCTCTGTATCTTCCCAAATTTCCTCGGCCGTGGTTTCCCGGTGAACTTTTGGATTAGCGGGGTTGCGAAACTGTTGCAGCATGAAAGCATCGGGAGTTTCTTCTACAATTTCTTCCGCACGGGCGATCGCGCTTAACATCCCTTCATGTCCCGGAGTCAATTCCAACTGAGCTCCGTAAGCTTTCAGCATCGATCGGCGCTCTAAACTCATCGTATCCGGCATAGTTAAAATCAGACTGTAGCCTTTCGCCGCCGCGATCATTGCCAAAGCAATTCCAGTATTGCCTGAAGTCGGTTCAACTAAAATAGTTTTCCCCGGTTGAATTAACCCCGCATCTTCTGCCGCCTGAATCATGCTGCCCGCAATCCGATCTTTCACCGAAGCAGCCGGATTCATCCCTTCCAATTTGGCCACAATTTGAGCAACTACTCCTTCGGCTTGGGGAATTTTATTGAGCTGAACTAAAGGAGTTCTGCCAATTATTCCTGTAACATCCTTAGCAATTCTCATGGTTTAATTTCTCTCCCCTTAAATGTAGTACATGGGATGTGCTTGTTTGCGAAGATCCCGCTGTTCGCGCAAATCTTGTAATGTGTATTTGCCCAAAACAGCCCAAGATGCCTGTTGAGCTTCCTGCCAGATTTCTAGCACCGCAGTTTTTTCTATTGTTACAGATTCCGAAACTTTTTGAGTCTGGCTGCTGCCGTCGCCTTCGAGTGTCGAAAACACCTCTAGCAAAGTAATCTGCCAAGGCTCTTTTGCCAGCAAATAACCGCCTTTAGCGCCCCGCAAACTCTGGACGATACTTGCACGCCGCAGCACGGCAAGAATTTGGTCGAGATAGCGTTCTGGTATCTCTTGAGAAGCAGTAAGTTCGTTCACTGTTAGGGGCGAATCATTCGGGTGGTGGCTCGCCAGTTCCAAGAGCGCTAACAGGGCATATTCTACTCTAGAAGATAGTTCCACATTCCCCACTGGCGATCGAGTTTAAATTGTAGATTATATCATAGTACACAATTCCGGTAGATGTACAGGTGTTAGTATTTTTTTATTACAAAAACGGTTGGAGAAATCCCGTGAGCAACGTAAATGTAGGTTTAAGCTGTCGGCACTGTCGATATTACGAGCAGCACGGGCACAGGGGCGGAAACTGCCAGATGCTCGGCGTGGCGGTACATGGTGGCTGGAAAGCTTGCCCCTTATTGGTTCCGCCCTTTGCACCCTCTTGGGAATACCCAGCAGAAGCGGGTAGATCCCCAAAGTCTCAAATGTTGCAGGGAGCAACTATTTTACAGGCAATACCCCCACCTTGAAGTAACTGCTAAGTAGGTAGGCGGATATATGCTGTGTCATCGTTAAGTTTATTCATACTCACCTACTTGGTGGCAGTCAACAGGTGCGAGATATCGCATCTGTTGGCAGTGAGAAGAAAGAAATCAGGAGAAACAGAAAAGCAAGGGCGACGATCGCACTTGCTTGTGAACCTATTGACGAGTCGATGAGAACATTTAATTAACGCACATTCGATCCAAATTATTTATTGTCTAGAAAACTGTGAATTTGCTCAAATATCGCACTGCCAGCAAAGATTTTTTTTGCACCGCATTCCTACCATCTAAATAAGCAACCGTAAACCATTAACAGTTAATATCCTTTTTTTATATTTCGTAGTGCCACACCTCAGAAGGTTGCAGAATAATCCGGTGGAGCGGCAGACGATTAATCAAGCCTTGCTGCTCAAAATTACCGAGGGTGCGAGTGACAGTTACGCGACTTGTACCGAGGATTTCTGCAATGTCCTGATGCGTTAAAATCATATCGATCAGAAGTCCTCGCTCTACCTCGGAACCAAACCTCTTAGCCAGCCAAGTTAAGAGTTGATAGAGCATAAAATCAACTCTTTTGTAACCTCGCATTACCATAAAATCTTCAGCCTGCTGAATGTGACTGAGCAAAATATCTCTATTTAGCCAGCGATCGCCACATAGTAAAATTGCTTCGACTTTAGTGAGGCATTCAATTTGAAAAGGATCGCATTTTGATATCGGTTTGCCGATCGTATCACCAGGCCCCCACAATCCCAAGGTGATAATTGTGCCATCTTCAAGCCACGTTACAGTTCGCACTACTCCTGTTTCAATTCGCCACAGAGCATTGCTTCTGTTGGGCAAGTGCGAACGGCGAGAAAATATATGTCGGCTCGTTTCATCAAAAGTTTTAGTGGAAAGAGAAGCAATAGTCATAGCCAGTTACTGAAAGAATAAAAGTTAGTTTGTCCAATGACAACAGGATAGTGTGGCTGGCAAAATCTATATAAATTAAAGCTTTACTAGATTCCTGCACCGTCTAAAAAGTCTGTAATGAATAAATTAGAAGACATAAATAATTTATGTTTCTCGGCTTCTTTTTGCTCGGATTCAGTTGCTTTGAGCGGAGAGAGTTGAGATTTTAAAAAATCAACCTGGTCTTCTAAATCCTTAATCCGATCGAACAAAGCTCGAATCGCTTGAGCTTCCAAATCCGGTATGTCTTGAGAATTTTGAGCATCTTCCACCTGCTTTTTCCGAGGGATGATGCGACCGGGAATTCCTACAACTGTGCAATCGCTAGGGACATCCCGCAGCACTACCGAACCCGCACCAATCCGAACATTATTGCCAATTTGAATATTGCCTAAAACTTTAGCGCCGGCTCCCACGACTACATTTTCTCCCAGCGTTGGATGCCGTTTTCCTATTTCTTTACCCGTGCCGCCAATGGTCGCTCCTTGATAAATTACAGCATAATCTCCAACGATCGCAGTTTCGCCAATTACCACCCCCATGCCGTGGTCGATAAACACCCCACTACCAATTTTTGCTCCTGGGTGGATCTCAATACCTGTTAAAAAGCGGCTCAGTTGGGAAATCAAGCGCGGTACAAACGGCAAGCCAGCGGAATAAAGCCAGTTTGCTATCCGGTGCAAAAAAAGTGCTTGCAGTCCGGGATAGCAAAATAATACTTCCAGCCAGTTGCGCGCCGCGGGGTCGCGTTCGTAAATAATTTGCAAGTCACTGAACATATTTAGTCTCGCCGTGTTTGGGTTATACAGTATCGGCAGTGCCAAGGGTTTAAGCTGCATAAAGCAGTATTGGTTTTGGCATTATTACACATAATACTATAATCCGACCGAATTACAGTAGTTAATGGGAAAAAATTTTTTCTTCCCCAGCCCTTTCTAAGCTGCCTCCGATATTTTCCGCGAAACAAACTGTACAGCTTGTCTGACTTCTTGCCGCAGCGGAATCTCGATCGAGAATTCCGTCCCCAATCCCGGTGTCGAATCGCAGCGCAGCGCACCCTTGTGCTTTTCTACGACAATTTTATAGCTGATTGACAGTCCCAATCCCGTCCCTTTTCCGGCAGGTTTAGTCGTAAAGAACGGGTCGAACAGCAGTTTTTTGACATTTTCTGCCATACCGGGGCCGTTGTCAGATATCCGCACAATTATTTTATCGGGGCTCGAATATTCTGTGGTTATGGCGATCGCGATCGGATTGGCTTTGGCTGCTTTGGGCCCGCGATCGAGGTTGTAACTCTCAAGGGCGTCGATCGCATTAGCCAGAATATTCATAAACACCTGATTTAATTGTCCGGCATAGCACTCTACTAAAGGTAAATTGCTGTAGTTTTTAACAATCTCGATCGCGGGGCGGTGGGCTGTAGCTTTCAGGCGACTTTGCAGAATTAGCAGAGTGCTGTCAATGCCTTCATGGATGTTGACAGGTTTCATTTCGCTTTCATCTAAGCGAGAGAAATTACGCAAAGATTTGACAATTTGAACAATGCGATCTGCTCCTATTTTCATCGATGACAGCAGTTGCGGCAAATCTTTGCTGAGAAAGTCAAAGTCAATATTTTCTAAATACTTTGAAATTTCCGCTGGAGGGTATGAATAGTGTTTTTGGTAGAGTTTTACCAACTCCAACAAATCCCTACTATATGCGCTGGCGTGTTGAATATTGCCGTAAATAAAACTAATAGGATTGTTAACTTCGTGGGCGACACCAGCAACTAATAAACCCAAACTAGACATTTTTTCCTGCTGAATCAGTTGAGTTTGAGTTTGCTGCAATTCTTGCAACGTTTGCTCTAGCTGTTGAGATTTAGCCGTGCGTTCTGCTGCTACCTTTTCAAGTTTATCGGTATAAGTCAACAAGCTAATTAGATAAAGTGTCACAGCCAAGCTTAAGATAATCCCTAATATTAAAACAGTCAAAGAACGCCAAAATCTTAGAGGATTAATGTACTCTGGCGTCAGCCGCAGTTGCAGCAGCCACCTGCGATTTTCAATATTGAGAATGCGGGTGCAACTGCTGCCGTCCGGGCAGTAAGCTCTTTCCCCAATATAGAGTTGATTTTTAATGTTTTCGTCAGTAACTATTCTTTTAGTCTTCGCTTCGTAAAAAGCGAGAAATCTTTCGGCTTCAGGAGCCATAGGATCTTGAAGATACACGTTAACAAAGTTAAGTTGAGTTTCCTGTAAAGCCGATTTAACAATAGCATCAATGAGCAAAATTCCCATAGTAAAACCTTTCAAATTTTCTGGTTTGCTCGCAGGTAAATTTTGCGGTAAGGCTGCGGTATCGCCAGGAGACGTTTGACTAAAAATTGGCAGAAAGACGAAGAAGCTTGGGGAATTTTGTGAGGGCAATTTTTGGCGGTCAGTCGCGATAATTTCTTGTCTTTTTGTGGCGTTTTCTAACGCTACCCGATTGGCAGTTAAATCTAAACTTAAATCTATTTCCTCTGTCAGGAATTGCGGAGAGTCAGAAACACGGGGCAGCCAAGCGATCGCCTTCAGGCTCGGATGGCGGTAGAGGGCAGGACCAACAAATGTCTTCATTTCTGGTTGTTTAACGCCGTCAAATACGCTGTAAAAGGCTCCAGCAGCACGAATTATTTCTAAATTGCCGCTAACATCTCTCTGAATGTCTGTAGCTATTTTGTCCAGCCGGTCTTGCAGTTCGGCTTGCATGGATTTGTATTCCCAATTGTACGCAACTGAAGAGGCGATCGCAGAAAGTCCCAATCCTGCAAAAAGTGTTAATCCTGCCTGGATGTAACGGCGATAAGTAAGTAAAGTGCTAGTTGCTAAATTGAACAATTTGTTAGCATTCATATTCTTCGCTGACCTTTTTTTATGGTTCCAACTCAAAATTTCAGGAGGAAGCTTTTTCCCCTTCCCAGGCAGAGCCTGGGAATGAATTTCAGGAGGATCTGCCTCCGATTTAGAGCCACGAGACAGCATTACCAGGCACGTGCCTGGTAACGATGTGGGAGCAGTGTTTTGTAAAAGCTCCCCGATAGTATTTTGAGTAAGATGCAGCCGCTGATTTAAATTGAATAAGCAGGAAAAGTCATCGCGTGTTTGGGCTTGACGTAAACCTGCTGATCTGGCGTTAACTGTAGAGAATCGAAGCGCTCGCGACTCACGTAAGCTGTTACTACCTGCTCCGATTCTAATAGTAATTCGGTTTGAATTTCCCGCCCTAAATGAATGATGCGGCTGACTGTTGCTAATGCAAAACCAGACTGTGGCTTAGTTTGAATTTCCACATCGTGGGGGCGCAAAAACACTAAATCAGAATGGGCGGCTCCATTATTGTGAGCCGTTGAACCGTTGCTGGCGAACAAACCCGCAGCATTCGGCAGCACATTGACAGGCCCAATAAAACTCATCACAAAAGCTGATGCCGGTTTGTCGTAAATTTCAGCAGGAGTGCCAACTTGTTCGACTTTACCTTTGTTCATCACCACAATTTCATCGGCTACTTCCATAGCTTCTTCTTGGTCGTGAGTCACAAAAACTGTGGTGATGTTAACTTCTTTGTGAAGGTTGTGCAGCCACGATCGCAATTCTTTGCGGACTTTAGCATCTAATGCTCCAAAAGGTTCGTCTAGCAGCAGCACTTTGGGTTGAACTGCTAGAGCTCTCGCCAAAGCCACCCGCTGCCGCTGGCCCCCGGAAAGTTGCGAAGGATAGCGATCGCCCAAACCTGTCAACTGCACTAAATTCAAAAGTTCCTCAACCCGCCTGCTAATCGCGCCTTTAGGAACTTTGCGAATTTCCATCGCAAAAGCAATATTTTTCCGAATACTCATGTGTTTGAATAAAGCGTAGTGCTGAAACACAAAACCGATATGGCGTTCCTGCACCGACTGATGAGTAGCATTTTCACCGGTCAGGTAAATCTGACCGCTGTCCGGCGGTTCTAGCCCCGCGATCATCCTCAGCAGAGTCGATTTCCCGGAACCGGAAGGCCCCAACAGCGCCACTAAAGAACCCTTTTTAATTTCCAAATTCACGTTGTCAATGGCGTGAAAGGAGCCAAAGTGTTTAGATACGTTCTGAATTGTAATGCTCATGAGTCTATTTACTTATTTTAGGAGTTAAAAAAGCAAACTCCACTTATCTGACAGATTTACAGTAGTATATCCTGAAAATAAATAATATTCTGCAAGGTCTGTAACTTTTTGTATTTTATTTCGAGGCTCTCCTGATGGGGACTGCGTTTCAAAGTTGAGGCTGGCGGGCCGGAAGAGTTAACCCGCGAGCGTTTCCAGATGTGGCTGTAGCGGTAAATGCGATAAATGCGATCGTCAGTCAATTGGGGAAAAATTAAATGTCCTCGCCCGCAGTATGCAGGTTAAATGCCCAACAGCTTAGCAGCAATGGCTGTTTTGCGGTAGTCTGCTGGCCTGACGATTCCCCGACTACCGACAATTCGCCAGTCCCGGCAATATTGAAGATTTCACGTAGGAATTGCTCAATCTGAGGTGCGATCGCACACAATTTAGATCACAATAGTTAATTCAGAAGCCAGCCAGCTTCACCTTTGAGAAACTGACAGAATAGTAAATTCTAACCAGAACACCACTATGGGAAAACCAACAGGCTTTATCGAATTCTTGCGCGAATTGCCCTCCGAACTCTCACCAGTCGAGAGAGTCCACAACTGGGACGAATTTCACCTGCCGATGGATGAGGACAAACTCCGCACCCAAGGCGCGCGCTGCATGGATTGCGGCATTCCGTTTTGCCACACGGGCACAATTATCAGCGGCATGGCAAGCGGCTGCCCGATTAACAACCTCATCCCCGAATGGAACGACCTAGTATATCGCGGACTCTGGAAAGAAGCCCTTGACAGACTCCACAAAACCAACAACTTCCCCGAATTCACCGGCCGCGTCTGTCCCGCACCCTGCGAAGGCGCTTGCGTGCTCGGCATCAACAACCCGCCTGTCACGATTAAAAACATCGAAGCCGCAATTATCGACAAAGGCTGGGATGAAGGCTGGATTACTGCGGAACCGCCAGCCAAACGCACCGGCAAAAAAATCGCCGTTATCGGTTCCGGGCCCGCCGGTTTGTCCGCTGCCGCGCAACTAAATAAAGCCGGTCATTGGGTAACTGTATACGAAAGAGCCGATCGACCAGGCGGCCTGCTAATGTATGGCATCCCCAACATGAAGCTAGACAAAGAACAAGTCGTGATGCGCCGCCTGAAAGTCCTCGAAGACGAAGGCGTGACATTCGTCTGCAACACCGAAGTCGGCAAAGACTTACCAGCCGAACAACTGCTAAAAGAATACGACTCCGTTGTCCTCTGTACCGGCGCCACCAAACCCCGCGACTTGGGCATCCCCGGCCGGGAATTAAAAGGCATCCACTTCGCAATGGACTTCCTGACAGCCAACACCAAAGCAGTTTTAGACAAGAGCACCAACGATAACTTCATTTCCGCCGAAGGCAAAGATATCGCGATCATCGGCGGCGGCGACACCGGCACCGACTGCGTGGGCACCTCCATCCGCCACGGCTGCAAAAGTCTGGTACAGCTAGAAATCCTGCCCAAACCGCCCTCGGAACGGGCGGCCAACAATCCCTGGCCCGAATGGCCGAAAGTCTACCGCCTCGACTACGGCCAAGAAGAAGCCGCAGCCAAATTCGGCGACGACCCCCGCGGCTATCTCACCACGGCGACAAAGTTCGAGGGCGACGAAAACGGCAATGTCAAAGCTGTGCACACCGTCGAGGTGGAGTGGGCGAAAAACGAGAAAGGGCAGTTTATTCCGAACCACATCCCGGGCACCGAAAAAGTGTTGCCCGCACAGCTTGTCTTGCTAGCGATGGGCTTCCTCGGCCCGGAACAGCCTTTGCTGGATGCGCTGGGATTGGAACGCGACGCCCGCAGCAACGTGAAAGCCGAGCACGAAAAATATACAACCAGCATTCCGGGAGTTTTCGCGGCTGGGGACTGTCGCCGGGGACAAAGTTTGGTTGTTTGGGCGATTAATGAAGGGCGCGGCGTGGCCCGGGAGTGCGACCTTTATCTGATGGGGAGCACTGATTTGCCTTAGTCCTTGGGTAGGGGCGGGTTTATTAGATTGTTGGTTTCTCACCTAAATGGTTGGTGAAACCCGCCCCTACGATGGGCTGTAGGGGCGGGTTTTACCAACAATATTTGATGCTCACAAACCATCTAGATAAACCCGCCCCCACCCAACCAATAACCCAGATTAACCTGATGTTCGATCGCATAAAAAAAATGTAGATTCGGATTTACCGTTGGGCGGGGCGGGTTTATTATATTGTTTTTTTTAGGCATAGATGGTTGGTGAAACCCGCCCCTACAAATCGATCGACATAATATTACACGACGATCGACTGCATATAAAATTTGCCATTCCATTCGATCGCCAGCGGACTAGATTCATTAATTTTGACTGAATTATGAGGATACAATTCATCTTTTCCCCACAACACAGGATTATTAACAATATATTCACGAATGGCAACTAATTATTCTTCATTGCGGATGATATGTTCGTAATAACCCCGCTGCCACACCGATATGCCTGTCAAATATCGCATTTGGTTAATTCGCCGCGCCGAAGATGTTTTTAAACCCCGCACAATTTCCGACAAAGGATGGATTGTTGATTTTCTGTGCCCAAATTTATCGGATTCTGTATAATTTATTTCTGGGCTGCCTTTCAAAACAATAATTCCATGAACGTGATTTGGCATCACAATAAAATCGTCTAATGCTACGTTTTTGTAACGTTTGGGAAGAAGGCTCCAATTGAATAAAACAGTTTTACCATAGGGACTCAATTGCATTTTATCATTAATAACTTCCCCGAATAGACATTCGCGCTGCCAACTGCAAATAGTGATAAAATACGAGCCTGGAGTCCTATAATCCTATCCTGGCAGGCGAATTGAGCGGCGGTGGTGTTTGTTAGGATCGTATTTCATAATTTTGTCCCCATAAAACAGTTGTTCGTTGGGCGGCGGCGGGTTTATTAGATTGTTGATTTCTGACATAAATGGTTGGTGAAACCCGCCCCTACGATGGCCTGTAGGGGCGGGTTTTACCAACAATATTTGATGCTCACAAACAATAGACCTCTTGCGAAAGTGCGATCGTTCTAGGTAAAATAAAAGAAAAAATGAGCTTAATAATATGAATTACGAAC
>NZ_JAUBPO010000039.1:0-60669 GCF_036700785.1 Microcoleus sp. S28C3
TTGTTGAAGGCTGCTTAATTTTATTACTTTATTTTGGGGGGCGTGTTTCGTCTTATTTGCACCCCCTGAACGCTTACGATATATTCGCCGGGACTTTTAGTTAGTTTGGTCATTCCCGAACCGTCGGCATTCATTTTGTAGATATTTCTATCCTTGACAAATGCTACCTGCTGACCGTCCGGCGAAAGGTAAAATTGCGATGAAATTTCTGTTTTAGGCGGATATCCTCCTACTTGCAAATTCCGAACTAATTTAGTTCTTTTAATGCCATAAGTGTCACTTGTATAAAGTGATTGGCTGCCGGGAGTATCAGAGGTAAAACCGTCGCAAGAACGGGCAAAAATAAGTTTCTGGCTGTTGGAGAACCAGGCTATTGCACAATTAGCTGCTTTGCAAGCATCTCCAGCAAACTGTTTAGTGAGTTGGGAACCGTCAGCATTGACTGTATAGATGTCGGTTTCCGCTAACAAAAGCCAGTCGCTGACCGTTGGGGGACCAAACTAGGGTAGGGCTAACATCTATATTAGGTGCAAGTTGGCGGCGGGCCCAAGCGTCAGCATTGACGGCAAATAAATTGTTTCTCACCTCGCTGCCGCGCATCTGGAGGGCTGTAAACGCTAGTATCCTTGGTTTTAGGGCTGCGGGTGTTCCGGGGCTGTGAAGGCTCAAAAACAAGCTGATTAAGAGTGTTAGGGAGATAAGGGCGATCGCCCCGATCCGCCATAATTTATTGAAGCTGAAAAGTTGCAGAATTTGCCACAAGCTTTTCAGACGCGGGCAAGATCCCCACCCCACACTCCACTTAAACTTTTATGTAACAGGCTTTTGTGGAACGGGCATCTTGCCTGTTCCATATCCCAGGGGGAAATGCAAGTTAAAGTGCATTTTATCGATTCATATGCTAATTTTTAAAGAGTTTGTCTGTCGATATGTCTCGACAGCCTCAAACTCTGTTTAATTCTGCCAATAATTAGCTCAAACATTTTTTTGCGAGACGGATTCTTGCTGCTAGGCGGCATCCCTAACTCGCAACACATCAAGTTCAAGTCACTTGCACTCATTGCCAACAATTTTTGCCTCACCTCTTCTTCATTACCATTCTTAGCTTGTAAACGCAGTTCTTCATAAACTTCTAGAACATTTTTAGCAGATAAATTAGCAGGTTTATTAACATCAGCACCAGTGGAAACATCCGATTTTTTTGACTCAGCAGAAAGCCCTCCCCGCTTGACTTGAGTTTCAAGCCTGGTTAATTTTCTAGAAACGTCCCGCAAGATTTCCTTAAGTTCGCCAATTTCCTTAACTAACCCCCCGCTTTCTTGTTCGGAAGCAGCCAAAATTTCTTTTTTAATCATTTCAGATACTCCTCACACTCGCGCCATAGTTTTTCAAATTCTCTAACTAATTCTCGCGGCAGTTCTCCCTCATTAATTGCCCGTTTTAGCCCGACGCTTTCGCGAATCGTCGATTCTAAAAATCTAACTTCTATGTTATTATCTTTTGATATTTCATCGCAAAGTCTCTTTACTTCTCTCATGTAAAACTGGACTTCATTTGTCAGTAATCCTCCATAGGTTTTAGCTTTATTCATAAAAACTGCTATCTTAGGAAACGGATAAGGCTCAATCCGTTTCTGGAGCGAGTTTAAAACTAAACTCAATCCCCTAGAACCAAAATAATCGGGATTGACGGGAATCAATATTAAGTCGCAGCAAGAGAGTACGCTGTAGGTGAGAAGACTGAAGGAAGGCGAACAGTCAAAAAGCATCAAGTCGTATTTGGGGAGATTGGCAGAGTTGGCGATTTTGCCGATGAATCTGCGGATGAAGTCTTTAACACTTTTTCCCTCAAAGCCATCGATATCCAACCAATACAATTCTTCAACTGAAGGAACAAAATGCAACTGTTCGTCAATCTGATAAATGGTGTCGAAACCAACGGGGAATTTAAAGTTTTGTCCGGCTTTTTTAAAGACTTCTAGAGCGTCGTAAATGGTAAGTCTGTGCTTGAGAGATTGTTCGTACCACTTACCAAACTTGTCATCTAAATGACCAGTATTTTCGTTAAGTCCGATCGCCTCTGTGAGCGACATTTGCGGATCTAAGTCTAACATCAAGACTTCTAAGTCGGTTCCTTGGGATATAATATTTCCCAGACTCCAAGTGACGGTAGTCTTTCCGACACCGCCTTTGAAGTTGATTACGGCTATTGATTTAGGACTCATGGCTGGTTTTGCTTGGATTTTGCTCAAATATAAATTAAAACATATTGTGGCGGTTAGTCGATCGCGCGATCGGTCATGAGAAGCCCGATGTGTCGATTGACAGAAAAGGCAGACTATGATATAGAAATAAATAATAAAATCAAACTATTAGCCATCCCAAAGGTGAACTAAAACAAATATATTCTGGATTTAACGAAAAGGAAAACGGCGATCAAGTTCTCGATCGACTTAATGTTAAAAAGGTTTTATCTAATCGGAATACTTGTTGTTCTAGGAGACCCTTATTTGCATACTGTTTAAAGGCTTTGAGGGAAACATCTACTGATGAATATCAATTTCTTAGATAATTAAGTAAAATAACCAAAGCACTATTGGCTAATATATAAATTTTTAAGTTATGGCAGGTTGTTACTGCCGATAAAAGGTAAGGTGCACATTGTGCACCTTACCTTTGTTTTAGCGTTTGACCAACTTCTTAGAAACCTTCCGCAAGCGAATTGATTTCGGTGTTACTTCCACCAATTCATCCTGGCCGATGTACTCCAAAGCGCGCTCCAAACTCATATCCACTGGCGCTTGCAATTGCGCCAATTCTTCACCGCCAGATGCGCGGTGGTTTGTCAACTGCTTCGACTTGCAAATATTCAGCTCCATGTCTTCATCTCGGTTGTTTTCTCCGATAATCATCCCTCTGTAAACCTTGGTTCCGGGGGTAATGAAAAATACGCCGCGGTCTTCAGCATTTTTCAGTGAATACTGGGTCGCAGTTCCTTCTTCAAACGAAATCAATACTCCGTTGCGACGGGCGACAATTTCTCCACCGAGGGGGCGATAGTCGAGGAAGCTGTGATTCATAATTCCAGCGCCGCGAGTCAAGCGCATAAACTCGCCTCGGAATCCAATCAAACCGCGAGCGGGGACTGAAAATTCTATTTGGGTGCGACCGGTGCTGCTGACGTGCATATCTTGCATTTCTGCTTTCCGCTGACCGAGGCGTTCGATGCAGCCGCCGACTGCTTCTTCGGGTACGTCTAAGACCAAACATTCAAAGGGTTCGCAGGGACGACCGCCGACTTCGCGGAAGATTACTTGCGGCTGGGATACTTGGAATTCATATCCTTCGCGACGCATATTTTCGATCAAGATTCCGAGGTGGAGTTCGCCGCGGCCGGATACGAGAAATTTGTCGGGAGAGTCGGTTTCTTCGACTCGCAAGGCGACGTTAGTTTGGAGTTCTCGCATTAGTCGATCGCGAATTTGCCGAGATGTCACCAAACTGCCTTCTTGACCGCAGAACGGCGAGTCATTGACCGAGAAGGTCATCTGCAAAGTCGGTTCGTCTACCTTGATTAAAGGCAGCGCTTGCGGGTCGTTGGGACAGGTAATTGTTTCGCCAATATACGCATCAGCAAAACCAGCAACGGCGACAAGATTACCAGCAGAAGATTCTGGGATATCAATCCGCTTCAGGCCTTCAAAGCCCATCAATTTACTAATTTTTGATTTGACAAGCGCGCCGCTTTCGGTGATTAAGACTGCTTGTTGACCGACTCTAATTGTACCGTTGTGGATGCGGCCGATGACGATGCGACCGACGTATTCTGAGTAATCTAAGGTGGTTACTTGCAGTTGCAGCGGCTTGTTGGGGTCGCCTACGGGGGGCGGTACGTGGTCGAGGATTTCTTCAAAGAGGGGCTTCATATCTACCCCTTCGTCTTCGAGGTGTTTTTTGGCGTAACCGCTTAAGCCGGAACCGAAGAGGTAGGGAAATTCGCACTGATCGTCGTCAGCACCTAGTTCTAGGAACAGATCCAAAACTTTATCGACGGCTTTGTGGGGGTCGGCTCGATCGCGATCGATCTTGTTGACAAAGACGATCGGGCGCAGTCCTTTTTCTAGGGCTTTTTTGAGCACGAAGCGGGTTTGCGGCATCGGGCCTTCGTTGGCGTCTACGATCAGCAAACAACCGTCTACCATGCCGAGAACTCGTTCGACTTCACCGCCGAAGTCCGCGTGTCCGGGGGTATCAACGATATTGATCAGGGTTTCTCCGTACCTGACGGCGGTATTTTTAGAAAGAATTGTGATGCCACGCTCGCGCTCGATATCATTGGAGTCCATGACGCAATCTGGGATTTCTTCCCCTTCGCGGAAGACCCCGGACTGTCTGAGGAGAGCGTCCACAAGGGTGGTTTTGCCGTGATCGACGTGAGCAATGATGGCGACGTTGCGAATGGGAAGACTCATAATGCGTCTGGGACGTTAAACGGATTTAACTAAAGATTTCTTAATAATTGTAGCGCATGAAGTCAAGGGGCGATCGGGCGGGCTGCAAGATTCGAGTTCTCCGTGGCTAGAATCAAGATTATGAAAGCGCAACCGAGGGAAATTAAGTGTTACACCACGCCTGACGGCAGAGTTCCTTTCGATAGGTGATTTTGAGTTGGCCCAAGTGAAGAAGCTTTGATAGGGCGATCGTCGGTATTAAGATGAGGGTGCAAGAACCGATCGACCTTATGGAAGTACAACCGAGGGAAATTAGACGTTATATTACCCCAGACGGTAGAAATCCTTTCGCAGAGTGGCTTAGTTCCCTGCGAGATTTGAATGCGGTAGTTAAAATTGAGCAAAGGCTTGACCGAGTTCGCTTGGGGAATTTAGGAAACAGCAAGTCTGTTGGGGAAGGAGTCTGCGAATTAAAAATTGATTTTGGGCCGGGGTATCGCGTCTACTTCGGACAATTGGGGTCAACAATTGTTCTTCTTCTCTGCGGTGGGGATAAAAGCAGCCAAGAACAAGATATTCGCAAAGCTAAGGAGTATTGGAAAGAATATGGAGAACGCGAAAATGCCAACTAGCGATAGTTACCAGGACTATTTGATTGAAGCCCTCAAGGATAAAATACACGCTGCTGCTTATCTAACGGCGCATTTGGAAGATGAAGAACCTGAACCAGGTTTGCTTGAACTCTCATTTAACAATGTATTTGAGGCTCTTAGAGAGCCAAATATGTCTGCTGATGATGCTAAATTGCATCGGGAAAAATTAGATATTTTGTTGTCGCAGAATGGAATGGCGACAATTTATGCTTTAGCTAATTGGCTGAATGCTTTGGGATTGAAGTTAACAGTTGCGGTGGCTCAAGAGGATGAAGGGGAAGAGGAAAGTTCTGTTACTGGTGCTGAGTTGGTGGAGGTTGGTAATGTTTGATTGGGGGCGATAGAGCTTTAAGCTACTAATTAGACCTTAACGGCGCTCGAATGCCGATCGCTAAAGGAAGTAGCCGATCGTTCTGGGCTATCCTACCATACTGTTAAAAGTTATGCCCGATCGCCCGGTACGGCAATGGCTGGCATCGGTGCTCTGCTAAAATTGGTGCGGACGTTTGATGTGTCGATCGAAGAATTGTTGGATTTTGTCGAACAACAGTAACAAATTACACTTAAAATAAACCAGCGCTACCAGCGCCAACCAGTTCGACCTCGCAGGGACGATCGACTGTGGGCCCAAGCAACAGATGCGAGAGTTGGCGGATGGGACGGGGCGAAGTCAGAAAGAGATGATATATTCTCAGCGACAATTGTAGCTGTTCGATCGCCCATATCGGTCTACAATTTTTAACGTTGAGCCTTATTGAAGTGCAGGAGTGGAGCTGGCTTGGATAACGCTAGTCTGTCAAGAAAACCCCCGCAAGCCTCGGAGCTTGTCGCCGACGAAATTCCAGAAGCAGTGCGAGACCACCCATACCCAGAAGCAGGGCAGAGTCAGTCTAAGAAAAAAGGGCTGATTTGGAAACTGCTAGGGTTGGCCGCATTAGCCTGTGGGGTCAGCATCTGGCTGCACCTCAACTTTAACTTGTTCCCAGCCACCAGTCAGGCAGAGCAAACTCAACAAAACCCAGCACCGGTGAGTTCCGCGTCTGGGTCGGTCGCGAGTCCAGCTACCAACCCAAAAGCCACCGCAACCCCAGACAACCTGCTGGGACACTTGCCGTACGCAGAAGCACCAGCCAAAGACTTGGTAGGTGTCACCCCCGACGGTAGCGTCACACTCCGCACCTCAGCAGCAGCAAAATATCAGGAAATGGCCAACGCCGCAGCGGCATCAGGCATTTACTTCGCTCCCATATCCGGCTTTCGCTCCCTCGAAGACCAACAACACGTATTTTTTGACGTGAAAGCCGAACGCAGGCAAAACGCCAGCAAGCGAGCCGAAGTCAGCGCCCCTCCAGGTTACAGCGAACACCACACCGGTTACGCGATCGACATCGGCGACGGCAGCGCCCCGGAAAACAACCTCAGTCCCAGTTTTGAAAATACCCAAGCATTTAAGTGGTTAGAAGCCAACGCCGTCGCTTTCAGCTTTGAAATGTCCTTCCCCAAAAACAACCGCCAAGGCGTCAGTTACGAGCCTTGGCACTGGCGGTTTGTGGGCGACAAGCAAAGTCTCGAAACTTTCTACAAAGCTCATTCGATGAAAAAGTAGAAGGAAGTTCGACAACGAGCAATGTACGGGATTTAACGGATTTAACGGATAGATGTTGAGAGAATTAAGTCAACCGTGAAGATTTCCCTCCCACTCCCCCCCACTCCGTTGAGCCAAACTCGTGATTGCAATCTATCCAGGCAGCTTTGATCCCATAACCTTCGGTCACGCAGACATTATCGAGCGGGGATCTAAACTGTTCGATCGGGTAATTGTTACGGTAGTCAGAAACCCCAGCAAAACCCCTCTCTTCACCGTAGAGGAACGGATCGAGCAGATCCGGCGATCTACCCAACACTTGCCAAATGTAGAAGTAGACAGTTTTGAGGGTTTGACAGTAAACTATGCTAAGATTCGACAAGCCAAAGTGCTGCTGCGGGGGCTCCGGGTATTAACAGATTTTGAAATGGAACTCCAGATGGCCCACACCAATAAAACCCTTCTGGGTGAAATTGAAACAGTTTTTTTGGCAACTTCTAACGAGTACAGCTTTTTAAGTAGTAGTGTAGTTAAAGAAATAGCCAAGTTTGGTGGCTCCGTAGATCATCTTGTTCCGAAACACGTCGCCCTAGATATTTACAAATGTTACGCCAGCAGGAACCAACTCGCATCGAACCCGACAGTACCGGCCTCCGCACTGAGAACGAATCACCTCAGAACACAGCCGCCTTCGGAGATCCCACCCGAACCGCAGGAGTAGACATCCAGCGGGAATTGAACAGGCTTGAGGAAATTGTTCTCGACAGCCCGCGAATTCCTATGACCAGACGCACTCTGGTGGATGAAGAACAGTTGCTCGATCAGTTAGACTTGGTGAGGCTAAATTTGCCGATCGCCTTTCAGGAAGCCGAAACGATCATCCGGCACAAGGACGACTTGCTTCAAGAGGCTGAACTTTACGCTCAGGAAGTGATAGAAGCAGCAGAACAGAGAGCGGCAGAACTTTTAAACGATATGGGCCTGCTCCAGCAGGCGAAGATAGAAGCAGATCAGTTGCGGCAGCAAGTTTTGCTCGACTGCGAGGCAATTCAGCAGGCCACGCTGGCGGAAGTCGAACAAATTCGCTACCAGGCTCAAGAGGAATTGGAAGAGATGAGAGTCAGGGCGATGGCTGAATGCGAGGAAATTCAAAACGGAGCCGACGATTATGCCGACCAAGTGCTCGATAATATCGAGCACAAGTTGAGCGATATGCTGCGCGTGATCCGCAACGGGCGCGATCGGTTGGATAGTGTTTCTGCGTCGCACATCCATCACACCAACGGTTAGCCAACAGTTAACTCATTGCTTGAACCTTTATAAAAATCTACCTAATTTAGGTAGATTTTTTTTTGAATAGTCTTTATAGTCTTTCTTCCTCAATTCCAGCACTCGGTGACTTATTTTTGCCGAGATAAGTTTTGTGAAGATAGGAGCAAATATAACATTTTATGATATTCTACTCATACCAAATCCGGCTTAAAAACCCCCTTTATCTCAGTTCGCGGAGGCGGACTTCGTTTGACTCTATGCAGCGGTTTCAACCGCCGAATGATAAAAGGGTAGCAAACCCGGATTTCGTATCAGACAAAAAATTCCTAATTTAAATCAAATTTTTGCAATCTAATTTTTACCATGCAAAAAGCTTCTAATCGGTTCGCTGAATTTGATTTGATCCGAGCTTTAGCGATAGTCAGTGTTGTGATTACTCATGCTGGGTTCTTGGCATTTAAAGATCGCAGAATTCTATTTGTTGCGATCGATACATTTCAACTGTTCTGCGTACCTGCATTTTTACTGCTGAGCGGCTTTTTTCTCACCAACAAACTGGAAAATCAAAATAATCCCGCACTGGTAGTCAAAAAAAGACTGTCAAGAATTCTACCCCCCTATCTATTTTGGTCAGTAGCTTTGTACATTTTAAATAATTGGGGGGAACTCCAAAAATTTGATTTACTGTCATTACTCAGAGATATCCTCACCGGCTCGGTAATGCCTCCCTATTACTTCATCGTTGTGATTGTTCAATGCTACGCCTGGTGGTGGCTTCTCGTGAAATTAAAATTTTTAGAGGCCAGAAAAGTTTTGGCTTTGGGATTAACAATTCAAACAATTTTTACAATATTCTTCTACTTAACCGCTTTCAAATATATATCAATACCTCTACCTTTGATGGAGCGCTGGATTTTTAGTTGGATTTTGCCATTTTCAACTGGTCTATTTTTGGGTGGCTCGTACGACAAAATTCAACCCGTTCTCGAACGGAAAAAAATGCCAATTTTAGGGGCAACGCTCCTTTTTTATCTAGCTAGCATTTTGGAATATTACCTGAAAAGTGGAGTTAATTCGGAGACATGGTTTCTCCGATCGTTTTTTAAACTATCTTCTCAAGGATACGCAATTTTGTTCGTATTGTCGATCCTGGCATTTTCTAAGAGGATCGCACTTCCCAGTAGAGTATCTGGGTTAGTCAAAATATTGGCTGCTTATTCATTCCCTATATATCTCCTGGATTCGACAGTAGTGAAATATGTGTTGTTAGTGTTTTATAAGTTTATTGGCGCCGTACATCCGTTGCTGAAGCTCGGCTTTTTAGTTACCGGGACTTTGTTGGTTTGTTGGGCAATTATTTACCTATTGCAGAAACTTTTGCCAAAAAATTACAGCCCGTACATTCTGGGAATTTAATCGGATTTTGTGTGTCAGCGGATGTCTTCATAAAACTGCTTGAGATACCTCGGAGAAACGCCAAAACCCCACAAAAAACCAATGGAAAGATAGATCGCAATTGCTTTAAATTCGCCCCAATTCGCCACTCGCCGATCGCTACTTTCTACTACCCGATTCACTAACTTAATTCTCCCCCGTCGCACTAACTTCAAACACAAATCCGCTTCCTCCATAATTGGCATCGCCGCATCGAAACCGTCGCCTTCCCAAAAATCGGTACGGCGGCAAAAAATAACTTGGTCGCCAAACAGCAGGCGCAATCCTTTGAAAAATAAATGAGGTCGAAATAACAGCGGCGCGTAATAAGTTTTCAGGTAATTGTGCAGTGAAAAACCCCATCTTGTTTGCTGCAAACCACCCATCAAGGAGATAAACCCGCCGCCGGCAATTTTGGCATCGGACAATGTTTTTTGGATGACTGCTACCATGTCGTCGGGAACTAAAGTATCGGCGTGGAGAAAGCACAGAATCTCGCCGGTGGCGACTTGGGCACCTAAGTTCATTTGCGCGGAACGTCCGGCTGTACTGCTAGAAATAACGCGGGTGGCGACGGAAAGTGCGATCGCCACTGTTTCGTCTTGACTGCCGCCGTCTACCACTAACACTTCCCAAGCCGGAGGATTGAGAATGCTGAGTTGGCGGAGGGTGCGTTCCAGACAAGTCGCTTCGTTGAGGGCTGGGATGATAATAGAAACGCGATCCATTTCGTTGAAATTTGTGCCAAAAGTATTATAATAAAAAGCTGTGGCGATTCGCAACTTTAGAGAAAATAGAACTTACGCGCGCGGATTCCGAAACCCGGTTCCTGCCTGCGAACTCGTCACGAAACCTCGGATTTTTCACAGAAACCGGGTTGGTTGGCCATTCCTATAAAATCAGGCAAAAGTGCGATCGCCCTCTATATTTTCCACTAATCAGGACTGAGAAAATCGTGCAGAAAACAGAAGTAAAAAATGATTTAGAATTTTATGAGGAAAATGCCGATAATTGGTGGGACGAAAACGCTAAAATTTATGCCTTATACCATCTAAACAAACCCAGATTTGAGTTTTTCGACAGACACGCGACTAATTGGCAAGGGCTGAAAACCTTAGATGTCGGGTGCGGCGGCGGCTTTTCTTGCGAGTTTATGGCCGAGAGAGGCGCTATTGTTTCTGGAATAGATCGATCGGACAAATGTATTGTAGCCGCTCAAAATCACGCAGTTACCAGCGGTTTTGAGATTGACTACAGGCAAGGTTTTGCCGAAAATATGCCCTACGACGACAATACCTTTGATGTTGTAATCTGCGTGGATGTTTTGGAACACGTGGCCGATTACAAAAAGGTTGTGTCAGAAGTCCACAGGATTCTCAAGCCTGGGGGACTGTTCTTTTTTGATACAATCAACCGAACTTTTTCCTCGCAAATTGTGATGATTGGACTGATGGAAAATACATTGCAGGAAATTAAGCGGGGCGTTCACGATTGGGAAAAGTTTGTTACCCCGGATGAACTGTCTGTGGTAATGCGCGATACGGGTTTCGGCAAGATTGAAATTAAAGGTTTTGATATGTTTGGAGAAATGGGATCTATTTTAGCCCAGATGCACGGTTTTTGGGGGAATTTTACAAGTGGAAAGCAGCTATTTCCTTCGGGGGAAAGTTTGCAACAAGTTTCTCAAGTGCTAATCTCTAATATCGCTAACTATTTTGATTACAAAAAGTCTGGCTTGTTTAAAATCAAAATTAATGAGGATACGTCGATTATGTATGTGGGCGTAGGGGCGAAGAATTAGTCGGTTAATTGTTGATTGTTGACTGTTAACTGTTGTCATTAGGGGCGAGTTTGAGACGGATTTTGGCGATCGACAAATCCGACTGAAACCCGCCTCTATTACATTTTGCTACCGTGTACACACAAGTCAAAGTAAACTAGAAAAAGAATTTGACAGAGGTATAAACCGTGGATAATCCCATACTGATTCATGCCGAACTGCTCGAAGGAACCGCCTTTGGAGACTATCGGCTGGTAAAAAGGGGGCGGCATTATATGAAGCAATGGGCCAACATCAATCGGTAAACATTCGTCAAATCAGCCGAAATCGAGCTGAACAAGTGGGATACTATCGTTTTTTGGAGAATAAAAACGTGACAGTATCGGAGTTAGTGCGGAGCCTCTCGGATCATTGCCAAGAACAGGTCGAAGGACGACATGTATTAGCGATAAGTGATAGCACGGAAATTAACTTACAATCTCACATAGGTCGACTAAAACCCGAACAATTAGGAGTTGTCGGCAACAATACAGATGTAGGGTTTTATCTACATCCAACACTAATTTTAGATAGTGAAAGCGGCTTCCCATTAGGGGTAAGCACAGTGCAACTGTGGAGTCGAGCCTTAGAGCGTCAGGATAAGCATGAACGGAAATATAAAAATCTGCCGATAGAGCAGAAAGAATCCTATAAGTGGTTAGCCTCTGCCGAGCGCAGCCAACGGTGTTTAAGTAACGGTGGCGCCAGGATGATCACTCATATCGGCGACCGTGAAAGTGACTTATATGAGGAATGGGCCACGGTTCCCAACAAACATAATCATGTATTGGTGCGTGTTTGTCAAGACCGTCGGTTGTTAGGACAATCTGAATCGCTTTATACCTATTTAAAACAACAACCTTGTGTTGGTACTTATACAATTGATGTACCGGCAGACCCACGTATCAGTCGGACAGCCAGAGAAGCCTTGCTAATTATTCGCTCTGCAACTGTGCAGATCCAGCGTCCTAATAAATTGAATTCTCAGAATTATCCCCCCAGTGTCACTCTTTACGCTGTCGAAGCAATAGAAGTTAATCCCCCGCAGGGGCAAGAAGCGATTCACTGGCGATTACTGACAACCCACAGGGTAGTTTGTTCGGAGCAAGCACTGCAAGTTATTGAATGGTATCGATGGCGATGGCGCATTGAGCAACTTTTTGCCACGCTAAAAAAAGCCGGATTAAATCTTGAAACTACCCAATTAGAGTCCGTGGAAGCCATTCAACGACTTACCATTCTGGCTTTAGGAGTGGCTGTTAGAACTTTACAAATGGTTGAAGGGCGCGATCAAAATGACTTACCTGCTTCTGTCACCTTCTCGGACGAGCAACAGCAATGCTTATCTATGATTGAACCCTCTGTTCAAGGACGCACGAAAAAATTGCAAAATCCTTATCTTCCCGCCTCCTTACCTTGGGCTACTTGGCTGATTGCTCGACTTGGCGGTTGGTCTGGTTATAGTTCTCAGAGGCCTCCCGGAATGCCTACCCTTGTTCATGGACTCCGACAGTTTGAATCCATCTTTTTGGGATGGAAACTAGCTCAGAATCCACTTCTGTGTACACGGTAGATTACATTTTGTAGGGTGCGCACGCAGCGGTGCACCTTACTGTATTGCAGGCAATTGAGAATTGCTATATTGCCGATCGCACTACAAACGTAATTTCAAGAACTAACTGCAAATAATTACCAACTATTTTTTAAGTTAAGCCCTTGTGACGCGCAGTCTGAGCGTCCCAAAATACCGCCCAGTCTTAGTTTGGGGCTGCTCGCATTAAGCGGACACCTAGCTTGACAGCCTTTTGTAATAAATCTTAATGTTTTACTCTTAACAATTTATCTAAATTGCATGGTAGCTTATTGAATATTAATTGCAATAAGTGCCGGAAGTTAATAGTACCTGGAGGTCAATCACCGTGACAGCAGCAATAGTTTCCGCGTCAGCTTCGCGAATCAGCGACGGACAACCCGCCGACAGCCAAAAACTGATGAGTTTGGGTAAAAATTCCGAAATACCTGACCTCGATAACTCTAAAGATGTAACCCTCGCCGTCTTAGAAGGAGTGGGGACTCTCACGGTGTGCGATCGAACAGTAACTTTAAAACCGGGAGTATTTGTGTTTGTACCCGCCGGCATCCCGCGTAGTCTAAAAGTACAAACGACGCTGAATTTGTTACTAATTGACTGCGAACCCGACCCCGATATGAGCGAGTCAGCTTGGTTGATGAATTTTCAACTTTAACCCGATGAAAAAACAGTGTCCTTGCTGCCTTGACTCCCTAATTTCTCAGGTTTGCCACAACCGTGTCTACTGTTTTTGTCTGAATTGCAGGCAGGAAATGCCAAATCCTGACTCAAAAAAAATAATTCTCAAACACTATCAAATATCACCTTCGGAGTAAAAATGTCAAAAGCAATTGGTCTTTTCTACGGAACTACAACTGGGAAAACTGAGTCGGTAGCTGAAATGATTCGGGATGAATTTGGCGGCAATATCGTGACCTTGCACGAGATCGGCAGCGTTGAAAATGATGATTTTGCCGAATACGAATGTCTGATTATCGCTTGTCCGACTTGGAATATCGGCGAACTCCAAAGCGACTGGGAAGGCTTTTTTCCCGAACTTGACGATATTGATTTTAGCGACAAAAAAGTAGCTTATGTGGGAACTGGCGACCAAGAAGGCTACCCGGATAATTTTATGGATGCAATGGGCATTCTGGCTGAAAAAATTTCGGAACAGGGCGGCGAAACAGTCGGTTATTGGCCGGTAGAGGGCTATGATTTTAATGAATCTAAAGCTGTAGTTAATGGCAAGTTTTTGGGTCTTGCTATTGATGAAGACAACCAATCCGATCTGACGGAATCGCGCATCAAATCTTGGGTATCTCAACTCAAGAAAGAATTTAGCTTGTAGACTTAACGTTAGCAGGGTGAGTTTTGTAATTAGATTATCTTCGGCAATCAAAATTACGCACTCAACCCGCCCCAAAAATCTAGCAAATACATTATTATTGTTAATAACTAGATCTCCAACTTAAAATAGATGCAATTTAGTTCAGAAGACGTGCTTTGGTTAAGTGTAAGTCCGAGTTTGCAATTCTTCGATCGCTCGCTGCTTTCCTACTTAAATGATTCTGTACCAGTGCAAATATGGGAATACCAACAAACTGAAGATGAAGCTTGCTCTTTAGATATGGCTGTTGAACTTTTGCACGATTATTTAACAATGCGCGATCGCCCAATTCATCTAATAGGCCACAGTACCAGCGGATTAGTTGGTTTAATGTATGCGCGCCGCTATCCTCACAAAGTAAGTTCTTTGGGGCTTTTATCTGTCGGTGTGCCATCTGCTATTAATTGGCAAGCACATTACTATACGTATCTTTCAGCTTTTTCCTGGAGCCGCAAACAAGTTTTGAATCAAATCGTTGGCGATATGCTGGGATGCCAAAATCAAATTATTCATCAAAAATTCATATCGTATTTTGAGGATGACTTAGCCTGTTCTCCTTGTCCTCACTCCTTATTTAGGATTAGTAATCCCCGCGAACAAGGTGTAGAAGTACCTTTGTTAATATGCAGCAGCAAAACGGATTTTGTTGTATCTTCTCTGGTTATGCGCCGCTGGTCTAAATTTATTAAAAAAGGCGATCGGCTTTGGGAATGTCAAGACGGTAGGCATTTCTTTCACCACTTCTATCCAGAACAAGTCGGCGAAGAAATACTTAATTTTTGGCTATCACTACACAGCCGCCAAGCAATTCTAAATTTTAAATTTTAGGCAGCATTTGCTATTTTTTGATACCGAAATTTTTTGCGTAAATACTACATTAATTTCTGTAATTCCGGGCAATTTGTTAAGACCTGCTTATACTGTTTTGGCAGTTGCCCCAGTCCTTCCCCCCAATTTTAGTTTGTAGGGTTTTGAGGCATGGAGTTTGAGTTATCATCACTATCTTTTTGAGATTTTAGAATAATTGTAAAAATTGTTTAACGTATATTAAGATGTTTGAGTAAATAGTATGCTAATTTTATTGGATTTATTAATGAGTTTTTGTGAAAAAACCGCAGAGGTGCTCTTGACGCAGAGGAAGGTAATAGTAGATTAAACAGGAATTATTGGCAACGATTATAAAATATTTTAACATCAGGTTAAGAAACTCAGGCTTAGGCTGGGCAGAGGGATACTAAGTATCGATCGAGTTTTAAGGTATCGCTTGCCCCAACTCCTAAAATAGTGAGCGAGCAAACATATATACTTAAATTTTAGGGTGAGTACAGGGACACTGCCCCTACCGATTAACAATTTATCAAGAATTATGTCAGCAAGTTTTCTCCCAAAATCGATCGCACAGCTAACAGAATCTACATCCATTGCTTTAGCCCAAAGCATTCAACGAGAGGCAATTACAACTCCCCTATCATCTGGGGCAATTGCCACAACTTACGCGCACCAAGGCAGCGGAAACACCCCTATTTTGCTAATTCACGGCTTCGACAGTTCGCTGTTTGAATTTCGCCGCCTGTTGCCGCTGCTGGCTGCCGAAAATGAAACTTGGGCGGTTGATTTGTTGGGTTTTGGCTTTACAGAAAGAGTGGCGGGTTTGGCATTCAGTCAAAAGGCGATCGCCACTCACCTCTACTATTTCTGGAAAACGCTAATTTCGCAGCCTGTAATCTTAGTCGGTGCTTCAATGGGAGGTGCAGCAGCAATTGATTTCACCCTCACCTATCCCGAAGCTGTCAAAAAATTGGTGTTAATAGACAGTGCAGGTTTTGCCGTCACTTCTAATAAGGGAAAATTTCTCATTCCTCCCTTAGGATATTTGGCAACTTCATTTTTGCGAAATCCTAAAATCCGCCAACGAATTAGCATCAATGCTTATTTCGATAAAAAATTGGCTTCTCTAGACGCTCAAACTTGCGCTGCTTTGCACTTGGAAATGCCAAACTGGAATCAAGCTTTAATTGCCTTTACCAAAAGTGGCGGTTACGGAGGTTTTCGGGATAAACTGTCGCAAATTCAGCAGCAGACGCTGATTTTGTGGGGAAAACAAGACCGCATTTTGGGGACGGCGGATGCGGCAAAATTTGAAAGTGCGATCGCCAATTCTCAACTAATTTGGATACCCGACTGCGGGCACGTTCCCCACTTAGAAAAGCCAGAGATTACGGCGCAGCATATTTTAGAATTTATAAATAAAAGCGGACTCACACAAAACATTTAAACGTAGGGTGCGCTGCGGCGCACCTTACATATATGTTTTATCTTGCGCATTTGGTATATAGTTTGATGTCAAACTGGTCAAACTGACAGGTTTCAAACTTTCGGCAAATACTTTTGTACAATCGTCCATCCTGTGATCGACACAGTCACAAATCCCCCAAATAAAGCCAAATTAGTGGTGATGTGGAGGGGACGCGCCCAAGGATGTTTAGGGCCAATTTGCAGACCGCTTCCAACAGAAACCAAAACCAAAGCAACAACAGCTAATCCCGCCGGTAAATGAGCCGAGTGGCCCAAATTGCCGTAGTATCCCAGCGTACCGACTACACCAATTCCCAGCAGTAAAATTACCAAAGTCGCCATCGCCACACCAGTCGCCAAATGAAAGGGACGCAGCCATTTTGGGCGCTGCTGTTTGGTACTGCGGGCGGCAAACATCCAGGTTCCAGTAACGGCCAGCAATAGGTAAGCTAACAGGGAAACACCCATTGACCAAGCCGCTATTTTCCACAACCACAAAAAAGAAGGCAGATTCATGATTTAAATCCCTAATTAGGGATTTGCAACAAAGGTTTCATTCCAATTTTACCTGGACTTGAAAGCAAAAATGAATAATTTTGAGAGAAAGTGCGATCGGACTATCCACAGCTTGCATCCGTCTGAGCTTGAAGTCAAACCTACTTTCTCTCATACTCAGCTTAATTTACGCTATAGATTTGTCGCTCCCGTTTTTAGGAGCCGCCTTCCCATTCTAGCTTCCTGGTTTTGCTCTCAAGGAAAGGCATTTTATAAAACCCTAATTTTTGTTCTAAGATTAATCGGAAAAAAGGCAGACCTTCTATCAAATATCTTTTCCACAACCTTCTCGGCTCACTTAACAGTCGGTACGCCCATTCTATGCCGACTTCGCTCATCCATTTGGGAGCTCTTGCTTTACAACCAGCTTCAAAATCAATGGTTGCACCTACTGCTAAGAAAATTTTGACGTGTGTTAATTTGCTCCTGTATTTAACCAGCCACTTCTCTTGCTTGGGGGCTCCCACCCCAATGGCCAGAACTGTAGCTCCTGATTGATTGATCGTGTCAATTATTTTTTCACACTCTTCCTCATTGTTTTCAAAGCCAAAAGAAGGAGAATGTGCTTCAACCACTATTTCTCTACCAATTTTTTGATTAATTTTTTCCTGGGCTTTCCTAGCAATACCTTCAGCAGCTCCTAGCAAAAATATTTTCATATTCTCGTTATCTTTGTGATACATATAAAATGCAGGGAACAAGTCCGAACCAGAAATCTTTTCTTTGATAGGAGTTCCCAAAAACTTGGAGGCATACATCAATATTTGACTGTCGCAGACTCTATAGGTAGAGGTATTGTAAGCTTCATAGAAGTCGCGGTCGTACTGCAACTTAATCAAGTGGTCTACATTGGGCGTAAATACGACACCACCTTCGCAGTCGAGTTTTTCAAACAACTCTGTTATTGACAAGTTATCTATCGAGACATTCAATAAATTAACTGTGTTCATTTATTATTCCCTTCCCGCTTTATATTAAGCTACAACTCAAACTATTATAACGCACAATACAGGTTCGTGTTTTCACTACTTGGGCGCTTCAGTGAATAAACTTTCTTAAGTATATGCCCGTACACCCTACCTGTCCAGTCAGGGTTTTTAAAGATTGTGTAAAGAATCAGGTCGTTTTAGTAAAAAGTATATTAAGCACATTTTCCTTTACAAATCGCAACATAGTATCAATAAAAAACCCATGCCGTGCTAATAGTTGAAGCATTGCCAATTAAGGTCAAAAAATTTTTTGAACTTACTTTTAAGCGATTGACAAATATAGCGCAACTTCTGAACTTGATTTAATGCAAAAATAGGAATTTTTTTAGTTGTTGTATTCAGCGAGGGCAAGATATTTTCAAGCTTGAAGTGAAGCCGCGCATCCCTGAAAATCATCCTGATTTTTGGTGAACCAGCGACTGTCTTCTTGGTGGCGAACTGGTTTTTTTGGTCTTAAGGCTTTCGGGAGCTTTTAAGACCAGACCCGATATTCCTCCAGCAATCATCGCAAAAATCGGGTTAACCATAGCGTTCAAAACACAGTCAAACACGTACATAACTAAGGCTACTCCCAGGACGGCAGCGGGCGCTACTTTGGGATTAGACCAGGTTCTGGCGGGATACTTGAACACGCAAAAGACGATAACAGGAAGTAACAATGAAGAAAATAGACTAGCTAAACCGACGGCACCGTTGACGCCAAATGCAATAATCCATAAGCTGTCGGTGACCGAGATATCTTTACCGGACTGGTCGTACACGCGGTTGCCACCAGAATCCCCCCAGCCAAAAAGAAAATTTTGCCGCGCTTTTTCCCCCAATATCTCTTCCATGTCAAATCTAAACTTCAGAGAGGCGGCTCGTTCTTCGCCAAATATTGGAGTGATGAAGTCCATCACGTCTTTGCTCGAAAATTGACCCGATGCAGCTACGTACAGATAAAATACTATATATCCAATTATAAATAGCAGGGGCAAAGAGGTGCGAAACCACTTTGCCGAGAATAATACGAGTAACGCCATTGCAAATAAACTGTAGGCGCCAGTAGAACGGCACAGCAAAAAAGCGATCGTTAATATAATTGCTAAAGTCTTGATGTTGCGGCCCATAAACTTTTTGATCACCCCAGTTTGCCAAAGCCAAACTGCGATTAAGGCGGCTGTCATCATCCACACGCCCACCATCAAACCGTGCTGCATAAACACTACCGGTCTCCACCCCCCCAAACGCCTTGCTTGGCCCCAGTCCTCAAAGGCATTGACGCCGTAAATCATTTGGTGCAGAATTGGGCCCTTAACACCTTCAATTAAAGTAAAAGGAATGTAAGCCAACCCACCTGCAACAATCCCGATCGCCAATTGTCGCAGCCCGTCTAAACTACCCAGATACAAGCGTCCTAAAAAATAAGGCAGACCCCAAGTAACGATTTGGTTGAGAGTCGGAGAAATCGGGCTGCCGCCATTAGTAACTTGTGAAACAATTGGGGACAAACAGCAAATTACCATTGGCACGTCCAGCCAACCGGGCTTAAAAGTGGTGATGCGC
The DNA here is from genome assembly GCF_036700785.1 of Microcoleus sp. S28C3. Taxonomy (NCBI): domain Bacteria; kingdom Bacillati; phylum Cyanobacteriota; class Cyanophyceae; order Oscillatoriales; family Microcoleaceae; genus Microcoleus; species Microcoleus sp. S28C3. The sequence goes on from NZ_JAUBPO010000039.1 coordinate 19,558, forward strand.
GCAGTATCGTAGATAAGAGTCCCCAGCAAAATGCCGTAGCAAGCTGCCGAGATTTTGGTATAGGGCGGCAATAGGGGGATGGGATAAGAAGCTTGCGGCAAAAACAGCCACGCTGCAACAAAACAGATAATTACCGCCCGTTGAGGCGGATACCTCACAAACAGGTAAAAAACGATTGGAATAAAGCCGAACATAGCAAGTGGGATTAATGCAACCATAGTTTTTTTTGCAGTAAAATTTTAGAAAGACAACTTAATTTGCCCAATAAAAATTCTCGCTTAAACGATCGCCCCACCCCAATCTTTTAAATCAACCTCTATTTTACGCCTTCGCCTTGTTCGTTAATTGTGTCTGAGATTCCACAGCAGCGTACAGTGCCGCCTCGAAGAGATCAGTTGCATCCTCCCAGGTATAATTTATCACCGTCTCCAAAGCAGTCTTGGACATGGCCCGCCATTCGGCATCAGACAACTGACAAATCTGCTCGATCGCTTTTGCCATATCCTCTGGGTCTTTTGGCTTGACAAGTATGCCACCCCCGCCAGCAAGTAGTTCCGGAGCTGCACCAGCAGGAGTGCCGATGACTGGAGTGCCGCAAGCCATAGCTTCTAAAATTGGCAAGCCGAAGCCTTCGGAGCTGCTGGAAAACAGCCAAGCATCGCATTTGCTGTAAAATTCTTTTAGTTGGTCCTGAGTAGGTGCCTTATTATACTCCGTGCCATCAGGCAGCAAATTGGGAGGAGGAGTATCCCCCGAACCAAAGGCAACTAAACGAAGGTTGGGAATTTTTTCAGCAGCTATAGAGAAAGCTTTCAGGGCAAGATCGCAGCCTTTCCAAGGAGTTATAGAATAGTACATCCCAACGGTCGGAACTGACTGCTTGCCTCGCGGCTGCTTGCCTCGCGACTGGGGGTCGTAAAACTGTTTGGTGTCCACGGTGGGAGGGACGAGAGATACAGACAAATCGCCGTATTCATTCCGAGCTATGTCGGCGAGCCACTGGGCCACAGCGATTTTGTGCATCGGCAACCGCCAAGTTGCCTCTACTCGACCTTTTGGTATGTAGTCAAAAGCCTCGTAGTGTTGGAGAAAATATACTTTCCTTCCTTTCCTCGGAGAGAGTTTTGCCACCCACTCGGCAGTTTCCCACCAAGTAGCCATGATAATATCGGCATCAGGTACGTCAATGTCCGTAATTGGACGGTAGGTTTCGAGAACTCGGCATTCGACATCCACCTTGTCAAAGTGAGACTCTTGTTTCTTGGGAGCGGACTGCCAACCCCTACCTCTGAGGAGCGATCGCAATTGTTGGATCAAACTCGGTTGCCCCGGGGGCGTAGAGACAATAAATATTTTGTGTCCTCGCTTTTGGAGAAGTTCTGTGTAAATAGATAACACCCTCATGCCACCTGTAAGACTAAGGGTAGGGAGGACAAAAGTAATTTTCATGAATAGATGCTGAAGATTGATACTGGTTAAAACTCCTCCATAACAGCAAGTTCGCACTTACCAGCCTATTTTTGGCTTTTCAGCAGGGTGCGGGTTTCTGCAGGAGGCGATCGTAACTCGATAGTCGAGCCGATCTTACTTTGTCCTCAGGGACTTTTCCCAATTACAAATCGGGAAATGTTTGAGGACTAGACAAGTTTAACCTGTAACGAAGCCAGCTTTAAAAACTCCGTTGCACTCTGGTTCAGATTTTGGCCGATCGCTTTATAACCAGTATTCGCTCGTCAGTGGCGTCAGAATTCGTGTCGAGACTGCTGGGTAGAAAACAGGACACGGGCGATTTTAGTTTGGGTAGAAGCACCCCACCAAACAATATTGAGTTTCTGCTGAGAATCTCGCGCCAGAGCGAGCCGCTAGCGCAGAATTTCAAATGGCTGCAGTTCGCCTCCAACCCCAATTTTTTTGTTTGCCACTGCTGGGGCCACCTCGTAGGGAGAACAGGAAACTATATTAACGTCCCGCTGTTTAGATTTGTCTATAGCAACTTTCAAGCCCGCTTCAAAATGAGCTGTGGCATCATCCCAAGTATAATTGTTCACCTTGGCATAAGCCGCTTCTGACATGGCTTGCCACTTGGAATTTGGCAACTGACAGATATACTCTATGGCTTTGGCCATTTCTTCGGGATCTTCTGGTCTTACAAGTATGCCAGTACCGCCGCTCAAAATTTCAGGAGCAGCACCTGCTGGGGTACTGATGACGGGAGTGCGGCACGCCATCGCTTCGATAATTGGCAAGCCGAAGCCTTCTGAGCGGCTCGCCAGCAGCCAGGCATCGCATTTGCTGTAATAGTCTTTGATTTTGTCTTGGTCGGGTTGAATTACATACTCGGCATTGGCCGGTAGGGGCAATTCCGAGGATGGGGCCTCTGTACCGAAGGCAACCAGACGCAGGTTGGGGATCTTTTCAGCAGCTAAGGCAAAAGCTTTGAGGGCGATGTCGGTTCCTTTCCAGTAGATTGGAGAGTAAAGTATGCCAACTGTAGGAACCGATTGTTTGTTGCGAGGACTGGCGTAAAATTGCTTGGTGTCCACGGTAGGAGGAGCTAAGGAAACTGTGCGATCGCCGTATTTAGTCCGAGCTAAGTCCACTAACCACTTAGAGATCGTAATTTTGTGCATGGGCAGCATCCAGGTTGCTTCTACTCTACCTTGAGGTAGATAATCAAAAACTTCGTGGTGCTGGATAAAATAAGCTTTTGCTCCTTTGCTGGGAGAGAGTTTGGCTACCCACTCGGCGGTTTCCCACCATGTGGCAACTACTACGTCAGCATCAGGTACATCTTTGTCCTCTACCGGCCGGTAGCGATCGGTAATTTTGTGTTCTACACCTAAGTTATCGAAAAATGAGGGTTCGTTTTCAGGTGTGGAAATCCAACCCCGTCCCCGCAGCAGCGACTTGACTTGCTGGCGCATACTCGGTTGGGCGTGGGGTACAGAGATGACGAACACGGAGTGTCCTCGCTTTCTCAAACGTTCTGCGAAAATAGATACTACTCGTATTCCACCAGTCCAAGACAGAGTAGGAAGCACAAAGGTGATTTTCATTTTTAAGTCCCGCTGAAGACTCCGATTCCCTTATGGCGCTGCTACCAGCGCTGATGTTAGAGATCGAAAGGAAAGAGGGGCGGGTGAATATTAATTACCGCTTTCCTGGTGTGTACATAGAATCCAACCTTGCGACTGTTGGCAACACGCCAGTATTGATATGCCACAAGTTCGCTGTCATTGAATGGATAATAACAACTGATGCGCTCGCGAAACAGTCCTCTAGGGATAATGTTTAGGTGGGCAAAAGTTCCTCCTAAAGACTGATTCATCATTATCAAACAGCATCTTTTTTTCGCGACAAACACCAAGCTAAACAACACTTCCTTTTTAACAGAATAGAACTTGCTTATGCTACAGAAAGGGAGGTACGGGAAACCGAAAAGCACCCAACCTTTAATGTGGGACAAAAAGTAGCATTTGTAACAATCTAGAGTAGATGGATGAGCGCCGTTAGCAAAATTTTATACAGCATTAAAGATGAAATTCTTATTTTGAGAATGTTGATTTCCCGATCGCTCCAACAGATCTAAACACCGATCGGCGATTGTGGTTTTTTGGTAACGGTGCTGTCGGTATTGCTGGACACAATATCGTATTCTGTCAGGATTCAGACATAGTGGTTTTCTCAAATACCTGCTGAAGCGCGAGCGAGTAACCGTCCTGGACGCGCGAAGGAGGGAAAAAACCCGATTTTTCAACCGATATCTCTTCCCCTCACCGATCGTATGTTCGTCAAAAAACCCGGTTGATGCGTCCACTGTTTGAAAAAATAGGTTTCCCAATCGTGCTACACAACAAAGAATTTCACCGATATAAATTTAATTAGCTGGCTGAGTTTTAAATTTGTTAATAAAAGGCGATCGCCTGAAAAAGTTCCCAAAAGCGACTGCCACTTCTGGGCGGAGTATATTATGTAGCGTGCCTGCGCAAGCCCTGTCTAAGTAATTACCGTAAAAAAGTTCAGCAAATTATTCAATGACCATGTAAAGATAAAAGGAATGCTCTGGATCGATCGGCCTAGATCGTGCCAACGTTGACTCCTAAACTGCAGCTGCAGCTTCGCGGTATGTATCAAATGACCTCGCTTAAAAAAATTTGATGTTATGAAAGAATCATTATTCCTAAGTTTGCGATTCCGGATGACAATCGGTGTGCTCTTGGGGGTTGTGCCGCCGATGCTTGCAGCAATATGGTTTGCCAGTTTTCACGCAGCTAACATTATTCGATCGCAAGCAAAACAAAACCTCGAATTAAAAGCAGATGTCTTAACGGAAAGCATCTCTCGCTGGGAACAAATGAACGTTCGATTGTTGCGCAGCATCAGTCAAGATCCGAGTACAGTCAGCATGAATGCCAGCAAAATGTTGCCGCTGCTAGTTGGCATCAACCGCAGCTATAGCCACATATACCTTGCCGAAGCTTACAATTTAGAAGGGTACGTTGTTGCCCGCGGCAGCGGCACGCCGCCCGATCGCATCAAACGCAGCGATCGCTATTGGTTTAAAAGTGCAGTTGCTGGGACTGAAATTACTCACGAAGCTTTGATATCTCGCTTAACGGGAAAACCAGCAGTTATTTTCTCAACACCCATTCGGGAATTTGCGAGTTTAAGTTTGGGCGATCGAGGAAATTCAGTCAGCGAATTGCAGCAGCAACTCAAACAACTCGGCTATTACAAAAACGAAATTACGGGAATTTACGGCAACACCACCGCCCAGGCAGTTGCTCAATTTAAAAAAAAATATTCAGGCTTGCCTGCAGGTAGCCGCGTCGATTTTACAACCAAGCAGCTTCTCGAACTAGCAACTAATTTTCAACAAAAATTTTCTCAAACACACCAATTAAATTCAATCGATAAATCTGCCGACCAACTGGAAAAAATTCAAGGAGTAGCTGTTATAGGTATACTATTAAGCGACATCGCTAGCTCGATCGGAACAGTCCGTATCGGCAAAACTGGCTTCGCTTTTTTGGTAGACAAAAAAGGTCAATTAATCGCTCACCCCGATCCGAACTTACTAGCTCAAAAGCAACTAATAAACCTCAGCAACTATCCGCCAGTCAAAACTCTACTAGCAGGCAAAAGTGGTGCATTTTACTTCGCCGACGATCGGGGAATGAAATGGCTTTCATGTCTGAACCAATTAGAAAGTGGCTGGGGCGTAATTATCTTGCAGGAAGAAGCCGAGGTTTTAGAAAAAGAACAGTTATTTTGGCAGTTGGCAATTACTATTGCCGCCATTGCAGTCTTGGGAGTTGGCGGTTTGACGTGGATATTAACCAGCCGTTTGGTTCGGCCGATCGGGGACTTGACAGTTGCAGCAGCACAGCTTTCTAACGGTGACTGGAATCAAAGAGTAAATATCGATCGCCAAGATGAATTGGGAACTTTAGCCAAAGCTTTCAATCGCATGGCTGTGCAGTTGCAAAAGTTATTTGCTAGCTTGGAAACCAAAAATCAGGAAGCAGACAAAGCTCGCACCGAAGCTGAAACAGCTAGCAAGGCAAAAAGCTTATTTATGGCAAATATGAGCCACGAACTCCGCACCCCTCTAAATGCGATTATCGGCTACAGCGAAATGTTACAAGAAGAATCCTTCGACCTCAATTGTGAAGAATTAGTCCCTGATTTGCAAAATATTAATAATGCAAGCAGACATTTACTATCTCTCATTAATGATATTTTGGATATTTCTAAAATTGAAGCTGGTCGCATAGAATTATACTTAGAAACTTGCGAACTTTCGACAATCATTCAGGATGTCGCTACTACTATTAAACCTTTGGCTGACAAAAATCGCAATGCTTTCGTAGTAAAGTGTCCGCCCGATCTCGGCACGATTTATACTGATGTTACTAAGATTTATCAGTGTTTGTTAAACCTGCTGAGCAATGCCAGCAAATTTACCGAAGCTGGTGAAATTACTTTAGAAGTAAGACGCTTTAGAAGGGAGAGGGAAGAGAGAAGAGGGAAGAAGGAAGAAGCCCAATGGAAGTCGGAAGAAAAATTTAGTCTTCTGGGAGGGGAGGAAGTAGAATCGGATGTTTTAGGTTTAGAAGCGAAGCGAGAAAGAGGCAAAAGCGAGAAAGAATCAGAGTCGGATATTCCGGCTGGTGAAGAATGGATTAGTTTCAAAGTCAGCGATACTGGAATTGGAATGAACGCAGAGCAAATTGAGAGAGTATTCCAAGCTTTTACGCAAGCGGATGAGTCTACTACTCGCAGGTACGGTGGTACGGGTTTGGGACTGGCAATCGCCAAGAAATTCTGTCAGATGATGGGTGGAGATATTAGTCTGGAGAGTGAGTTGGGAAAAGGGTCAATTTTTACTGTAGAATTACCAGCGATAGTCGCTAAAAAAGCAGCTAGTTAAAGAGTATTTGCCAACCAATCATTGCCAGCGCCAAATCTGCGATCGCGTGGCTGATATAACTAGACCAAAGTGAACGGTAAGTCAGATAAGACTGAGACCAAATTATCCCGGCGGCGAAGACAGCTAAGGAGCCCAAGATTACAGCCTGCCAGTCGCTGTAAGCTGCTATTACAAAAATGTGGTGGAGGGTAAAAAATAGCGAACTCAGAAATATTGCTTTTGTTCCCGGTATGAGAATCTGGCACTTGTTGCAGACAAACCACCGCCAAGTAAATTCTTCAATCAGCGAGTTAACCAGCACAAAATATGCTTCAACAATCAAGTAAATATTAGCGCTGGTAATACCTAATTGGTGCGATTTTTCTTTAGCAATTACAGGATCGATCCAGTGCTGGCCGAAAAGCCGATAGATACCTACAATCACCGCAAACATGAATATTCCCCACATAGATCCAGCCAGCAATTCTTGGGGCTTGGGCAGGGATAAACGCAGTTTTTTGCGATCGACCAAAACAGACCACGCGAGCGGAAAAACCAGCAACCAAACTTGACACAACACTGACAGTATTTGTCCCCAGATTCCCGGGGCAATATACAAGGCTGCTATGATACCAATACTAGCAGCAGGGACAAGCAGTGTTAGAGCCAATAGTGCTGTTTTGCGATCGCCCATGTGCAGCATTTGTCACCCTTTATTTGAAAATTAGATTAATATCAAAGGTAAAAGCTTGGCGGCGGCGGACAGGTGATACCACTTTCCAAAAACAATGCAACTGTAGGCCCGCGATCCCAACCATTATCCAGTAAGTCATTCCCAAGTCTTTAATCTAAAATCTAAAATGCTATGAGTTTTGTGCCGCTTATAAAAGTGGCGCTTATTTGTTGCAACGAAAAATATGCAGTTGCACAAAATGGAAGACTCCGCTGCTAAAGCAGTTTTGGTTGCAACAAAGTCTTTATTCAAGCACAATTTGATATTATGTTGGTATTTGCGGCTCCAAATACCATAATATAATCTAATCCTTAGTAGCTGTGTATTTTGGCTGAATGACGATCGCAATTGATTTTGGAACTAGCAACACCGTCGTCGCTCGCTGGAATCAAGCCCTCCAGCAGCCCGAAACTTTGAAATTACCGGGATTGTCGGCAATCTCGGCTCAAAACCCGCCCCTAATTCCCAGTTTACTCTACGTTGAGGACGCTGCGGCAAATAAAGTAATACTCGGTCAGCAAGTCCGCGACAGAGGCCTTGATTTGAGTGGAGATTCTCGGTTTTTCCGCAATTTTAAGCGGGGAATTGGCACTTCTGTTCAGGGTTTTGTGCCGGAACTTGACGGGCAACTTATTACTTTTGAACGAGTAGGTGAGTGGTATTTGGGCCAAATTGTGAACTCAATTCGCGAACTGCCCTTGCCCGTAGATTCTTTGATTTTTACTGTGCCAGTAGATAGTTTTGAAGCTTACCGCCATTGGTTGGGCAAAGTGTCTGAATCTCTGCAAGTAGAACAGGTGCGGATATTGGACGAACCTACGGCGGCTGCTTTGGGTTATGGTTTAGCCGATCGCGAAATTCTGTTAGTCATTGATTTCGGCGGCGGAACTCTCGATCTTTCTGTAGTGCGTTTGGACGCTTCCTCCGACAAAAAGCCTCTCGGTTTTATTCTCAAGTGGGGCGAAAAGTTATTAGCTGAATCTTCAGCGCAAAAGGCAAAAGTTGCCCGGGTTTTGGCTAAAGCCGGACAAAATTTAGGCGGTTCTGATATTGATAATTGGTTGGTTGACTATTTTTTCAAAACAAAAGGGCTGGCAAAATCTCCGATAACAACCAGATTAGCAGAACGGTTAAAGATTCAGTTGTCTTTGGTGAATCAGGCAGTTGAGGTTTATTTTGATGACGAAAATTTTGAGAGTTACGAATTAGAATTAGATCGATCTCGCTTTGAATCTATCCTCGCCGAACATCAGTTTTTTGACAACCTCGACGAGTGCATGAATCAAGTATTGCAGCAAGCGCGGCGCCAAGGCTTAGAAGTTGGCGACATCGATGCAGTTTTGCTCGTTGGCGGTACTGTACAAATTCCCGCTGTGCAGCGTTGGGTGCAGCAATATTTCGAGCCTGCAAAAATTCGCTGCGACAAACCCTTTGAGGCGATCGCCCAAGGTGCTCTGCAACTGAGTCAAGGCATAGAAATCAAAGATTTTCTCTATCACAGTTACGGCATTCGCTACTGGAACCGCCGCGAAAATTGCCACAGTTGGCACAGTTTAATTAAATCCGGCCAGTCTTATCCGATGAGCGAACCGGTAGAATTAGTCTTGGGAGCTTCTTTAGAAAATCAACGAAGTATAGAATTAATTGTCGGCGAATTGGGAGCGGAAACTGGCGGCACGGAGATATATTTTGATGGCGACAGGCTAATTACTCGCCAACTCGCGGGTCAAAGATCGGTACAGCCGCTAAATGACAAAGACGGAGCACGCAGCATCGCTCAATTGACGCCGCCAGGGTATCCCGGGAGCGATCGCATAAAAGTTTTGTTCCGCGTTGACGAACAGCGCTTTTTACGCATTACTGTGGAAGATTTGCTGACAAATGAAACTTTGTTAGAGGATAAACCAGTGGTGCAGCTAAGTTAGGAATAGGCTTTACAGGTAACGTGCGCTTCGGCGCACCCTACTGATTGGATGCAAAACAAATTGATTGTTAAACGTAGATGAACTACAAACTAGAATTTCCACTCTCTCCCGAATTAGAAAAGTATCGCGACCGAATCGAAGCTACGATTAAACCTTACATTGAAATTAAAATCCAGAATAACGATAGGCTTAATTGGTGGCAGAGTAAATTTGGGGGATGCCCCTATTTACCTAAAGGCTTTGAGTATCCAAAAACTGCTGAAGGTAAATATTTATTTTTGCTAGCACAAATCAACTTTTCTGAAGTACCGCCTTTAGATAGTTTTCCCGATCAGGGGATTTTGCAGTTTTATATAGCCGACGATGACCTATATGGTTTAAAGTTGGGCAATTCCGCCAATGTAGATAATCCCGCACTCGCAGACAGATTCAAAATAATCTATTTTCCTCAGCCCGACTTCACAGTTGAAAACATGATTACCAATTATGATTTTTTGCCTAAACCGGAAGCTTTTCCTATAGATGGCTGTTGCAGCTTGCAATTTACTAAAAAATATGCGCCGATTAGTACCAGTAACTACAAATTTACCGAACAGTTAGGAGAAGAAATTGATGAGTTATTTCTAGAGGATGAAATTAGGGATAAGTACCTAGAAATATCGTCTCCTTTTGGTCATAAAATAGGTGGTTATCCTGATTTTACACAAACCGACATAAGAGAATATAGTAGTAAGTGCGATCGGAAACACAAGGAAGATATTCTTCTATTCCAAATGGATACCGATAGAAATGATACAGTAAAGATTATGTGGGGAGACACTGGTGTAGCTAACTTTTTTATTGATGAATCAGCACTCAGACAATTAGATTTTAGTAAGGTTTTATACAATTGGGATTGTAGTTAAAAACAGCAGTGAGTGAAGTAAACTCACTTGAAAAAATAGAATACCCAGAACCCCAACTTCTTTAATAAGTCGGGGTTCTAATGCCCCATGCCCAAGGACCTAAATTTGAGATTTGTGCACCACGACGGGTGTTCCCACCGAATTGACGCCGCCAGGGTATCCCGGGAGCGATCGCATAAAAGTTTTGTTCCGCGTTGACGAACAGCGCTTTTTACGCATAACTGTTGAAGATTTGCTGACAAATGAAACTTTGTTAGAGGATAAACCAGTGGTGCAGCTAAGTTAAGGATAGACTTTAGATAATTTGGTTGATAATTCGGCTCTTGAAATCGCTGCATAGAGTCAAACTTTCGTCCGAGCAGAGGGGGACTAAGAAATTACTGGTTTACTTCCAGGCTCTTCCTGGGAACGCAGATCCGGAGGAAGAGCCTCCAATTTTCCGGCTCAGAAAGCCAGGCTCTTCCTCTGAACATCTTTTCCCAGGCTCTTCCTAGGAATTAGTTAGTTTTTGGAGATGTCTATTGGAGACGACAACCTATGCAGATAGTTAGGTTTATGGCTGCGTAGGGGATTGACACGGCTACCACTTTAGGCATAGAGTTTTATTTAAAATACTCTCGCATCAGAACCGTCAGTCTTTCATTGTAGTATCAAGATTTTCATTAACCCCAATCCTAGGAGATTAACACGTATGAGTACAGCTCCCGGTTTACCCCTCTGGGTGCAAGATAGAGAAGAAGTTCTGAAACAGGATGATGGAGTAGAATGGCGGGACGGGAATCGTCCAGACTATTCTCGCACTAATGCTTTCATGGCAAAGGAAAGGAAACACAATCATGCCGAAGGGTCTTTGAATGCGATCGCCTATAACCTGGTGAGAACATTTGAAATGGAAGCATCCTTCAAAACCAATCCCCAACAATGGATCTCTGTAGTTACGGATAAATTCCGTATGAGCACTAATGGAGGAAAAGAATACACAGCCCAAGAAGTTGTAGATCAGGGAACCTATAATCTCTTTCTAGAAAACTCAGACTACTACCGCGCCTCTGATGAAACCTTTAAATCCTCCTACAACCTCTTTCACACAGCTTTTCCCGATGGCTTTCACTGGGAATTAGTCGAAGTCGTTGCAGGGCCTCCTAGCGTTGTGTTTAAGTGGAGACACTGGGGTGTTTTTAGTGGAGCTTACAAAGATCATCAAGGGACAGGAGAAACTATTGAAGTTATTGGTCTTAGCATTGCTAAAGTCACAGAGGATTTAAAGATTGAGTCTGTAGAACATTTCTTTGACACCAATAATTTCTTAACAAACTTAACGAGAGGAGGGACAAACTTAACGACAGGAGGATGTCCCGTGAGTCATTAATCAAAGGAAGAGGTCATATCGTTTCCGCTTACATCGGAATCATACATAATTGTTCGAGTTGCGGTGCAAGCGTCTCGCTCGCTATAAGTAGCGAACGCGAGCGAGACTATCGCTTTCGCTACTGTATGATTCCGATGTAAGCGGATTTGATATTACAGCTTGCAATTTACTAAAAAATATGCACCGATTGGTACTGATGACTACCAATTTAGTCAAGGTTTAGGAGAAGATTTGTATGAATTATTGAGCAATAACGATCGCATCATGAAACAATCTTTAGAGATATCGAGTCCCTTCGGTCATAAAATAGGCGGTTATCCCGATTTTATACAAGGCGACGCAAGATGGGGTAATAACCCTGATAGTGACACAGAGCAAAATATTCTTTTATTTCAAATGGATTCCTCTGTTGAGGATGCCGTACATATTCTGTGGAGAGACGACGGCATATGTAACTTTTTTATTTCTCCATCATAACTTATCAACTTAGACTTTACTGATGTTTGGTACAAGTGGGCTTGTGCTTGAAAGCAGCAGCTAAGTAAGCTCACGTAAAAAAACATAATACCCAGAACCCCAACTTCTTTAATAAGTCGGGGTTCTAACAGATTGAATAGCGTTCGACTATGCCCAATTCTCCACGCCCAATTCCCCATGCCCATGCCCTAAACCTGAGATTTGTGCACTACAACGGGTGTTCCCACCGAGGCCCATTCAAATAGCCATTTAGCGTGATTGACAGCTACATTCGTGCAGCCGTGAGTAACGGGATTGCCAAACAAATTGTGCCAGTAAGCGCCGTGAATTGCCATGCCTCCGTCGTAATACATTGTATAGGGAACGTCCGGCACGTCGTAGTCCGGCCCAGTCATTCTAGTAACGCGGTATTTGGTTTCAACCGCAAAGGTTCCCGTGCGGGTAGGAGTCGATGATTTGCCGCTGGAAATAACCACCGCGTAAACTGCTGTATTTCCTTCCCAAGCTATTAACCTTTGTCTTGACAAATCTATTTCAATCCAGCGTTCGCTGGATTGCTGCAACTGCATAATTTTATTGGCAATTATGTTGTGCTGTTCGCCGGCAATTGCAGGAATTGAACCGCCGCAGAATGCAGCAAAAGTGAGGGCGCAGCCGGCACAGAAAGTTCCAGCGCGGCGGAAGTAAATTGAGTTGATAATGCTGTTCATTCCTCACACCTCGTACGATTTTAGATTTTAGATTTTAGATTTTAGATTGAGTTGTACTATTTTAGATCTTAGATTTTAGATTCGAGATTGGAAAGAGGGCTTAACAAGTTGTTAAGTTTTGGGCGAGAGTTCGGGCAATTTGGACGATCGCCCGCCAATCTCCATTTTCCACTAAGTGTTTAGGAAATAAGTCTCCGGCTAAACCAACGGCGATCGCCCCGGCGTCAATAAATACTTTGGCATTTTCCAGCGTCACCCCGCCAGTGGGAATTAAAGGAATGTGTCCCAAGGGGCCTTGCAGGCTTTTCAGGTAGGCGGCGCCTCCCAAAGCCGATATCGGAAACACTTTAACGCAGGTAGCGCCTGCTTGCCACGCGGTCACAATTTCCGTAGGAGAAAAAGCACCGGGGACGATCGGCACTCCGGCGTCAACTGCTGTTTTAATCATAGTTAAATCGGTGTGGGGAGTAAACAGAAACTGAGCACCGCAGTCTATTGCTTGCTGCAACTGTTCTAAGTTTAATAAAGTGCCGGTGCCAATACTAAAAGTAGGGAATTCAGAGCGGAGTTGGGCAATTAATTCAGCGGCTTTGTGGGTGTTCCAAGTAATTTCAATAAACTGGATTCCTCCTGCTGCTACCGCTGATGCCATCTGCCAAGCAAGTTCCTTTTCGGAGGAACGGATAACGGCGATCGCTCGATGTTTTTTTAGCTGTTTCAACCAAGATTGATGATTCATACCATTTGAAATTTTAGATTTGAGATGGGAAGCCAAAATAGGGAACTCGTATTATTCTAATTTACATATAATTTTAGTACAGATTACCAAATCCGCTTTTAGATGGTAGGGTGCGGCTCTTTTGTAGTAGCTGCCGATCGGTTAAATAAAGAACTTGCTCCCTGTCAATCGATTTTAGATTTTAGATTTTAGATTTTAGAATCGACCCCACGGATGAATCCGGGGTCCCGGATCTAATTACTTTCGGTCATCGGAAAATTTCGCAGAGATCGAGAAATCGAGTTGCAAATATTCCTTTAGCTAGGAGGTACAAAAATCCACCAACCTTAGTGTATCGAGCTTATTGCCGTGACAGTAGCGGCGGTGGTCTTAGCAAGACCGATCGCGCTTAACAGAAAGCCATATCATAACTAACAAAAATTCGAGCAAGTCGCATCCTGCCGTAATCCTCTAGAGATACTATTCGACTGCGATCGCTCTGACTAATTTACCTACCTGGAGGGATGCCACAAATTGCTGAACTTCAGAAATTAATAATAGGAGAACTATTTATACCAACATCCGCCCAAAAAAACCCGATCTTGCTTGTCCTATAACCACAAATAGGTGAGCGATATGCCTCAGGCACGCTACGCGATCGCAACGGATTTAGTATGATGCACTTACAATACCCAACTCACTCTAAATTATTGTAGAAAAATATGACCGATCGCAACTCACCAACTGATAACATTAAACAATCAGTCCGACGCGCCACCTCTGACTCTAGGTTCGAGCGACTGGCAAGGCTGGGATATGCCGCCAAAGGCTTGGTTTACTTTATTATCGGTTTTCTAGCCGCCCAAGCAGCTTTTGGCACTGGCGGTAGAACCACAGATAGCAGCGGTGCCTTAAGCACAATTGTCACCCAACCCTTCGGAAAATTCCTGCTGTTTCTTGTGACAATTGGCATTATTGGGTACGTTCTTTTGCAAATTGCTCAAACGATTCTCGACCCGGAACACGCTGGTGAAAAAATGGATGCCAAGCGAATTGCCCAGCGCGTTGGCTATGGTTTTAGTGCGTTAGCTTATTCAGGTTTGGCGCTGACGGCTGTCAAATTAATTATCGGTTCTGGTGGTAAAAGTGGCAATGCAACTGAAGATTGGACGGCCCAATTTTTAGCACAACCTTTTGGACGGTGGTTGGTAGGATTGGCAGGAGTAATTGTTATTGGTGTCGGTTTTTATAATCTCTACCAATCTTATAAAGCTAAGTTCCGCCGCCATTTAAAACTCAGTCAAATGAGTCAGGCAGAGCAAACTTGGGCGGTGCGGTTGGGTCGATGTGGTATTGCTGCCCGCAGTATTGTTTTCGTGATTATCGGTATTTTCTTAATTCAAGCTGCCAAACTATCGGATGCCAGTCAAGCTAAAGGATTTGGTGAAGCGCTAGCAATCTTGGCACAACAACCTTTTGGTTCTTGGCTGTTGGGAATTGTCGCTTTAGGTTTGATTGCTTATGGCATATACTCCGCGATCGAAGCTCGTTACCGGCAGATTGTGCGTTGAAAAACTGGTGAATTTTCCAGTTAAACTATATTAAATCCCCACTAAGAATGGTTGGTAGTGCGGAGTTTAGTCCGTTCCGAGCGCCGGACTAAACTCCGCACTACCAACCGTTTTTTATTATGCTAATCAATCGGACACGATCTGATATGATAAGTAAGTGCACTTAATTAAACGTAACATCCAAATCCCCGAAAAGCTTACTGGAGCGGTATTCTTCCTTCTTCCTTCTACTTATCACCAGCCCCCAATCCCAAATAAAAATCGGGGCGATTCCAGACAATCCCAGAATCACCCCAATTACCGATTTTAAACTTTAGATTCAATCCAAAATCCAAAATCCAAAATCCAAAATCAATTAGGCAATAGTTGCCATTTTCACATCGCTATTAGCCAACAAATTTTGCAATTCGTCCGAATCCACAGTTTCCTTTTCAACTAGCATATCTGCCAAAGCATTAAGGACGTGGCGGTTGCCGACGAGTACATCTTTAGCGCGGCGGTAAGCTTGCTCTACCAACAAACGCACTTCATCATCGATCGTCGCTGCGGTTTCTTCGGAGAAATCGCGTTCGGCCATGATATCGCGACCCATGAACATATTGCCTTGTTGGCGGCCCAGAGCTACAGGGCCTAGCCGATCGCTCATTCCGAAGCGAGTTACCATTTGCCGCGCTACTCTTGCTACTTGCTGCAAGTCGTTCGAGGCACCGGTTGTCACTTCTTCTTCGCCGAAGACAATCTCTTCAGCAATGCGGCCGCCCAAAGCTACCGCCATTTGATTTTGCAAGTAAGAGCGAGAATACAAGCCAGAATCCATCCGATCTTCGCTCGGTGTGAACCAAGTCAAACCGCCAGCGCGGCCGCGGGGGATAATGCTAATTTTCTGCACGGGGTCGTAGTCGGGCATCAAGGCACCGACTAAAGCGTGACCGGCTTCGTGGTAAGCTACCAAAGTTTTGCGCTTTTCGCTCATCACGCGGTCTTTCTTTTCTGGGCCGGCGAGCACGCGGTCGATCGCGTCGTTGACTTCATCCATCGAAACTTCGGTCAAGTTGCGGCGGGCTGCCAAAATTGCTGCTTCGTTCAGCAAGTTCGCCAAATCGGCACCGGTGAAACCGGGAGTCCGGCGGGCAATTTTCTCCAAGTCCACATCTTTCGACAAAGTTTTGCCGCGGGCGTGAACGTTGAGAATTTCTAGGCGGCCTGAGAAGTCGGGGCGATCGACTACAACTTGGCGATCGAAGCGACCCGGACGCAGCAGCGCGGCATCTAGCACGTCGGGGCGGTTTGTGGCAGCAATCAGAATGATGCCAGTATTGCCCTCAAAGCCGTCCATTTCTGTCAGCAACTGGTTCAGGGTTTGTTCCCGTTCGTCGTTACCACCGCCCAAACCAGCTCCCCGCTGGCGGCCTACGGCGTCAATTTCATCGATAAATACGATACAAGGAGCGTTCGTTTTAGCTTGTTCAAACAAGTCGCGGACGCGGGAAGCACCGACACCCACGAACATTTCCACAAATTCTGAACCGGAAATCGAGAAGAAGGGAACGCCTGCTTCTCCAGCAACTGCTTTTGCGAGCAAGGTTTTGCCTGTTCCGGGAGGGCCGACCAGCAGCACGCCTTTGGGGATTTTTGCTCCGACTGCGGTGAAGCGGTCTGCATTTTTCAGGAAGTCCACGACTTCTGCGAGCTCTAGCTTGGCTTGTTCGATGCCGGCCACGTCGCCGAAAGTCACCTGAGTTTGTGGCTCCATTTGGACTCTAGCTTTGGATTTGCCGAAGTTCATGGCTTGGTTGCCGGGCCCGTTTTGGGCGCGCCGCACCAGGAAAAACAGTCCCACCAAGAGCAGGATCGGGAAGAACAGGCTGCTGAGGGCTTTTACCCAAAAGCCTTCGTCGCTTTGGGGCAGAACGGAAATGTCTACGTTGTTTTTGGTCAGGATGTTGATCAGTTCGGGGTCGTTCGGCAGGTTAACGATTACCTTGTTGCCGTCCTGAGCTGTAACCAGAGCTTTGCTGCGGTCAGAACTGATATTTATTTTGTCTACTCTCTTGCCTTCGACTTCCTGAATGAATTGACTGTACTTCCAAACTTCCCTACTTGGGGGCTGTTTGTCAAAAAATGCCGTTGCTAAGGCAATGACTACAATAGCCAGCAGTGCGTACAGGCCAGCGTTTCTCCAGCGTTTATTCACCGAGGTCGATCCTCCTAATTTTTAGTCCCTGCGATTTGGGATTTTTTATTTATGTTCATCAATCTTAACGTAATTGTAACTTGTTTGGGGCCGGCAAGAATCTTGTGAAAGAAGAAGGAGTTTAGTTATATAGGAGAGAGGGCAGAGGGCTGGGCTGGGCTTCGGCTTAAGGCTAAGGGCATTTGGAGAATTCCCAAACAGTCACGGACGATCGCACCGTTGCTTCCCAATAGTGCGCTTGTAGGCTAGATTTAATCTGCGATCGATGCGATCGAACTGTTCGATCGACCTCTAAAATCTTAGTTGGTTACACCTAAAAAGTTAGTTTGTCAAGGATGCTGAAAATGTTGTGCGAGTGCGAGCTGAGCGTCACTGCTTTGCCGGATGATGCCACTTATCTTAGAAGAGTGAATCTTTATAGGAGCGATCGCCCGAAAAAAAAATTGAAACAAGATCGATGACAAGTTTCTGCTCTGTAGCGATAGATTGAGCTTAGCACCTTTCCCCATAGGGAACAAGCCAATCGGTACAAGCGTCTAGTCGGTCAAAGTATTTATTGGGTGAAATAAACTCAATCGCCGGACGCATTTTTCTATTAATATACCTTTATTTTTTTACTGGAAATTGTCAATGTCAGACTTGCAAGATACTTTTATTTTCAACGGTCAGCGCCTACAGTACAATCGACTCAAACACAATAATTTTCCGAGTTCTGAGAGAGCAGTAGAAATCCCCATAGCCTGCAATTTTCTGGCCAGATTAAAGGATAAAAGCAGACTGCTGGAAGTGGGCAACGTGCTGAAACATTATGAACAACTTATCGAGCGAGATCTGGCCGAAATTCAAGCTAGAAGAATTATAGACAAATACGAAATAGCTGATGGAGTAGACAATGTAGATTTAATGGATCTTGCACCATCTGAGAAATATAGTGCTATAATTTCCATCTCTACAGTAGAACATATAGGACAAGGAGCTGAACCAAATGAAACTTACGGTGAAAAACTAGAAAAGTGCGATCGAGAAGGGCCTTTAAAGGCGATCGCTAAAATCTACGATTTGCTGGCAGATGGCGGCGAAGCATTGATTACAGTACCCTTTGGCAAACTTTTAGAAAGGGGATGGTTTATTCAGTTCGATCTTGATTACTTGAACCTCTTATTTAAAAAATACAATATTCCGCAAACAGCGATAAATCCAAGTTTTTTAAAGTTAGTCCAAGCCTACTACCGACCTACGCACTGTTCTGTTTGGGTACAAGCGGATCCCCTAGAACTTAGCAACGTAGAATATGATTCGCCTTTTGGTTTTGCCAATGCGATTGCTGTTCTAGAAATCACCAAAGTTCCTTCAAACATCTCTAATTTTACTCTACAAAGCCTTCCCCCAAAAACCGAAAAACTTTTGATGACCAGCAGGCTCTGTGTATACAAAGATTTCCAAACAGATTATTATCAACACTGGATTTCCCAAATGAGGGAGCCTTTTACTCCTCGCCGCAAACAGTGGGAATTTGTAGCAATTGTCCAAGCTTTGCAAGAAAGAAACTTTCTGGGTAAGGGCAAAAAAGGTTTAGGATTTGCTGTTGGAAATGAACCGTTACCGTCTTTGTTTGCTGCTTTGGGCTGCGAAATCACAGCAACCGATCAAAGTATTGATTCCCTTAGCGCCAAACAATGGGGCGAGACAGACCAACTTTGTAAAGGGAAACAAGCTCTCAATGTCAAAGGCATTTGTCCGCCAGAACAATTTGACAGATTAGTTGAATTTCGGGAAGTAGATATGAACTACATTCCTGAAGATTTGAAGCTTGGACAGTTTGACTTTATTTGGTCGTCTTGTGCTTTTGAACACATAGGTTCGATCGAAAAAGGGCTGCAATTTGTGCAAAAATCTTTGGCTTGTTTGAAGAGTGGCGGAATTGCGCTTCACACAACAGAATATAATTGTACGTCGAATACAGGTACGCTAGATTTACCCCATTTAGTATTTTACAGGCGTCAAGATATCGATCGACTAATTGAAGAATTAGAGAAGCAAGGACATTGGGTAGAGCCGGTAAACTATGACATGGGCAATGAAGAGCCTGACTTAAAAATAGCAAAGCCACCTTATACTGAGCCGCATTTAAAATTAGAAATGGGAGGTTATGTTGCCACATCTCTGCTTCTGATTATCCACAAAGATTTTCATAAAAAATCAGAAACTTTCAAATTCTCAGCAGTTGGCAGCCAAAAAATAGAAAAACCGCTCAAGATTCTTTACGACATTTCTGTCCTCGGATACGGCCATCACGTAACTCGTTCTCGAACTGGTGTTGCCAGAGTTATCGAGAATATCGCATTAGGTCTACTTACCTCAACAGAATTAGAGCTATCTTTTTGTGCCACTCATTCTATAGGAGCCGTCCACAATTCCCTGGATTACTTGGAATCGCAGCCAATTTTTAAAGACATACCCTTTGTACATCCCAGCTTTATTTATCAATTGCGAACCAAGCTAATTGAACTTTACATAATGCTGGAAAATCAGAGTAAAGTTTTGATAAATAATGGCAGCGAATCAGAGGCTCTGTCTTTGATAGAAAGTTTAAAAAATCCTCTGGTTCAGGCGATGAATCTCACCGCTAATCATAACTCTATCGATCCAAATATTTTGAGCAAAACAGATATTTTTCACTCTACCTTTTATCACATTCCAGACCAAGTAAGGCAAATTAAAAACCTGAAAAAAGTTACCACAATTTACGATTTGATTCCCATTGTCTTGTCGGATTTATTTGTCGGCAAAAACGACGGCGATTATCAGAGAATGGTAATGACATTACAAAGCTTAACTCCTGAAGATTCCGTAATCTGCATCTCTCAAGCTACTAGAAACGACCTACTCAATCATGTCAAAAATCTTGACCCAGCAAAAGTTTCCGTTTCCTACCTAGCAGCTAATCCGGATATATTCTATCCCTGCTATGACACTAACAAAATTGCAGCAATCCGAAATAAATACTCCATACCTGATGCACAATACATCTTGGGTGTAAGTACGATAGAACCTCGAAAAAACATCCAACACGCCATCCGTTGTTTTGCAAAATTAGTCCAACAGCAAGGTATTAAAGATTTGTATCTCGTATTAGTGGGTGCTCTCGGCTGGGATTACGAACAGATATTTGCAGAAATATCCCAGAGCAGTTTATCAAAAGACCGGGTGATTATGACTGGTTATGTAGCTGATGAAGATTTAGCGGCACTGTACAGCGGTGCGCTAGCATTTGTTTATCCATCGCTCTATGAAGGTTTTGGTCTTCCACCTTTAGAAGCAATGCAGTGTGGCGTTCCAGTCATTACTTCAAATACCTCATCTCTTCCCGAAGTAGTTGGTGATGCAGGAATTACGATCCATCCTCAAGATGCTGACGGACTTTGCCACAATATGCTCAAAATTTATAACAGTCCATCTTTGCGAAATGAGATGTCATTAAATTCGCTGAAACAAGCTCAAAAATTTAGTTGGGACAGGTGTATTCAGGAGACAATTGCTGCCTACAAAATTGCTTTATCTAGCTAAAATATTAATCGATCAGAACCATATATGCTACCATCAAGCCTAGAGCCAATAAAAGTTATCTACGATATTTCAGTCCTGGGACAAGGACATTTGCATTTGCGCGCTCGCACGGGAATTTTTAGAGTAGTTGAAAGTATTGCTGAAGGATTAACCAGCTCGAAAGAATGCGATTTACTGTTTAGCGTAAATCAGTATTTTCAGTTGCTTGATGCTAGCCTCGATTATCTAGAATCTAATCCTAAGTTAGCAAAAGTTCCCCTGCTGCACTCAACTTTTCCCAGGATTTTTTACAAAAAGCTACTCGATACTTACAATCTGGTTGGGTGTCAAATAAAAAATAATGCGGCTAGCAATCCAGGGGAGGATAAGTTATTTTTGGAGGAAGTGAAAAATCATCTAGAAAACACGAGTAAAATGATTGGGGCTTACTCTAATACTCTTGACTCTCGCAGTTTAGATGAAGTCGATATTTTTCACTCTCCCTACGATGAAATACCTGCATCTGTTAAGAGAGGAAAGAAACCGCAAGCATTTCTCACAATTTATGACTTAATCCCGGTTTTATATCCCCAGTTTCTGCTGAGCGAACAAATCCCTTTACTTTACAAAAAAACTTTAGCAAGCATTTCTCAGAAAGACTGGGTGATTTGCATATCGCATTCAACAAAAAACGACCTTTGCAATTATCTAAACATGGACGAGTCGAGAGTTTTCGTCACGCATCTGGCTGCGGAACCGACTGTGTTTTACCCCTGCCACGATGCGGAAAAACTTGCTTCGACTCGGAGCAAATACGGCATTCCAGATGCTCCTTATATTTTGAGTTTGGGTACATTGGAACCTCGGAAAAATCTCGACGGTGCAATCCGCAGTTTTGCTAAACTAATTGAGGAACAAAATATTAAAGATTTGTATCTGGTGTTAGTGGGTACTCCGGGATGGAAATACGATAAAATTATGGAAGAAGTTTCTAAACAAAACTTTCTAAAAGAGCGGATAATTTTTACAGGATACGTCCCCGAATCTGATTTGGCAGCGCTTTACAGCAGTGCTTTAGCATTTGTCTATCCGTCGTTTTATGAAGGTTTTGGTTTGCCGCCTCTGGAAGCGATGCAGTGTGGAGTACCGGTGATTACCTCAAATACATCTTCGCTTCCCGAAGTAGTTGGGGAAGCGGGAATTATGGTAGATCCAAAAGATACCGACGCGCTTTGTCATAGTATGCTGGACATCTACAACAAATCATTGCTGCGAGAAAGTATGTCTTTAAAATCCTTGGCACAAGCTAAACTTTTTAGCTGGCAAAGGTGCACTCAAGAAACTATCGCTGCTTATCGAACTGCTTTATCGTAATTTTACAGGAAATCCACCAATCATGAAAATAGTTATTGACGGCATATTTTTTCAAAGCCAGCAAAAAAGCGGGATTGCTCGCGTTTGGCAGTCTTTGATGGAAGAATGGGTAAAAGACGGTTTTGCTCAGAATATAGTAATGCTGGATCGCGCCGGCACAACACCGAAGGTTGCCGGCATTCAATATCGCTCGATTCCGGTTTACGATTACAACAAAACCGATGCTGACAGACAAATGTTGCAGCAAATCTGCGATCGAGAAAATGCAGATTTATTTGTTTCTACCTACTATACAACACCGATTTCGACGCGATCGGCATTTGTCGCCTACGACATGATACCCGAAGTTACGGGAGGCGACCTGAATAATCCCATGTGGCGAGAAAAACATCATGCTATCCGCCAAGCATCTTCCTACATCGCCATTTCCCAAAACACGGCCCGCGACTTAGTAAAGTTTTTCCCCGAAATATCTCCCGCATCAATTACTGTCGCTCACTGCGGAATTCAAAAACATTTTTATCCTTCTAGTATACCAGAAATAGAAGCATTTAAAACTGCATACCGGATTGAAAAGCCCTACTTTTTAATAGTTGGAGAAAGATTGGGGTTCAACGGTTATAAAAATACAATTACTTTTTTTCAAGCTTTATCGAGACTCAGCAGCAAGTCGGGATTTGATGTTGTTTGTACTAGCGGTCAACCTTCGCTAGAACCTACATTACAACCGTACAGTGCTGGTTTAAACGTCCACCTGCTGTATTTGGGCGACGATGAATTAAGAGCGGCTTACTCGGATGCGATCGCCCTCATATTTCCGTCCAAGTATGAAGGTTTCGGGCTGCCAATATTGGAAGCAATGACTTGCGGTTGTCCCGTCGTCACTTCTCCCAACAGCTCGATTCCAGAAGTAGCAGGCGAAGCAGCATTTTATGTAGGTGAAAATGATGTTAATGCACTGGGAAATGCCCTGCTTGACGTGCAAAAACCGGATATTCGTAGGTCGTTAATTGCTGCCGGACTTGGACAATCCCGCAAATTTTCTTGGTCAAAAATGGCAAAAACAGTTAGTTCAGCGTTGATGCAAGCCTGCGGCAGCGGACAGCAAATCCCGGCAAAATCGCCGGAAGCCCCAATCTTATTGTCAAGCATTATCGAGCAATACCAGAAAAATTCGACCGATTTATCCGCACTAGCAAATGCCCGCCAAGCTAGAAAACAAATTGCTGCTATCTGGCTTAATTTACCAGTCGAACAAGTTGCAAGTGCCTTTGCAGGCGATCCAGGTAAACACCACCAAGCGCTGCTGGCAAGCGAGATTAGAGATGAAGCGCTAACCGATACAGAAGAGAGTTTTGTCAGCGAATTAGCCGCCAATGTGGCGAAAGGATTTAACGAGCCAAAAGCTATCAATTACCTGCTCGCAGCCATGCTGTACCGTCGCGCCCACCAATTGCCGGTCAAGTACGATCGCGCTACACTGCCTAATTGGTTCGCCAACGAATATCTCAAATTCATGTTTACTTGTCCCAACCTATTCCAAACCAGAGGAGAAGCAGACAGTTACTATCAATTCATCCAAGGCTGGGTGGATTACGTCCACAGCAATATATTCAAAAATCCCGATTCCCAGCTTTGGCAAAATATAGCTTTATTTTTCTCGCAAGTTGCGAACTTTATCCCGCTGTATTTTACCACGGCAAACCTGCGCGATATTTACACCAAACGGGCGGAAATTATTGAGTTTGCACTCAAAAATCGCGGCTGTTCAATTGATTGTATCTTCCCGGCGCGATCGCCAAATCGGACAAAAATCCGCCTCGGCATCATCAACGACCATTTCGCGCCGCAAACCGAAACCTTCGCTACCATCCCGGTTTTCGAGCATTTAAACCGCAACGAGTTCGAGATATACCTGTACGCGCTCAACACCAGCGGCCACCAATTAGAACAATACTGTCAAAGTCGTGCCGACAAACTGGTTGCACTCCCGAAAGACTTTGCATCGCAAGTCCAAACAATCCGCGCCGACGACTTAGATATCCTGTTTTTCGGTACGAATTTAACAGCTATTAACAAACCGCTGACTTCACTAGCAATGCACCGTTTGGCGAGGGTACAAACTACATCTTTCTGTTCCCCGACAACCACCGGAATCCGGCACATGGATTACTACATTGCCGGTCAATTTACCGCGCCGGATGCTAGTTATCAAGAACAATATCGCGAACAGTTGGCTGTTCTCGAAAGCAGCGGTTTTTGTTTCAAATACGCAACAGAATCGGAAGTAGCTACAGTCAAACCTACGCGCCAAAGTCTGGGAATTTCAGACAATACAACCGTTTTTATCTCCGGCGCCAACTTCTACAAAATTCTGCCGGAATTGAGAGAAACTTGGATCGAGATTCTAGCTGCTGTACCCGATTCAATCTTGATTTTATATCCCTTCGGACCGGCTTGGACTCGCACTTATCCGGCGACCCCTTTTGTTAACAATCTGAACGCTGTATGCGCTAAATACGGCGTAAATAACAACCGCTTGCGGTTCGTAAAACAACTGCCAAGCCGCGCGGATGTCAAAGAATTTTTGCAGCTAGCAGATGTTTATCTCGATTCCTATCCTTACGCTGGGGCAACATCGTTAATCGATCCTTTGCAAGTAGGATTGCCGGCGGTGGTTGTGGAAGGAAATGCTTTGCGGTTCCGCCAAGGTTCGGCGATGCTGCGGGAACTGCAAATGTCTGATTTAATTGCGTATGACGAAGCATCTTACATTCAGCTAGCCGTTACCCTCGGCACTAACCCGCAATTGCGGCAGCAAAAACGGCAGGAAATTCAGCAAAAAATGCAAGGCAATCCGCGCTGTTTTGACAGTGTTGCATACTCTGGGGCGATCGGCAAATTATTCCAAGAACTCTTTGGCAAATGGCAAACCAGCCACCAGGAAGCATCCCGCAGCTTACAGGATAGCATTCCCAAGCAGGCAGATTTGGGCGAGATTCTATCGAATGCCGTCAAGCTTTACCAAAGAAACTCATCAAACATCTCAGCAATATCCGAACTGCGTCAAATCCGCAAACAAATCGCTGATTTTTGGCTGAACATTCCCGCCGAAAACCTTGAAACCGCCTACAAAAGCGCTTCAGGTAACAGCTATCAAATCCTGCTCAAGAGTGGCTTCCAACATCAACCGATGATGGAAAGCGAACAAATATTTTTGCAGGAATTAACCCAGATTAGCAAAGGATTAGTGCATCCCAAAGCTATCAATGCTCTACTGGGTGCGATGCTGTATTTTCCACCGGGAACCATGCGAATTCCCGACGCTCGCAACCGTTTGCCGCACTGGTTAATTGCGGATTACGAACAAGTTTTTGAGACGGAAGCTGCCGTCAACTCTGAGTCAACTTCTGATTTGCTAGCTCAATACATTCAATCGCCACAATTTGCGAACCAACTGTTAGGATGCGTCAATCTTTACCGCATAGATTCGTCTGACGAATCGGTAGTTTTGGAACTCCGCCAAATCCGAAAGCAACTGGCTGATTTTTGGCTAACTGTTCCTTCAGAAAAACTTGAAAGTTTTTACCGAGGAGACGTTCGCAAGGGATATCAAGCACTACTTAGCTGCGGCTTGCAAGCAGAATCAATGACTGAAGCCGAACAAAAATTTTTGCAGCAATTGACCGAAATTAGCAAAGGGTTGGTGCAGCCTCAAGCTATCAATGCTCTGCTGGGGGCGATGCTGTATTTTGTTCCGGGAAAAATGCGGGTTCCCGATGCTCGCACCCGCTTGCCCCAGTGGTTGCTTGAAGATTACGAAAAGGTGTTTGAAAGCGCATTTGCGACAATCGAACAAACAGTTGTCAAACAAGATTATCTGCCGCAGTTTCTCAATCAATTAACTGCTGCCGTCAATCTTTATGAAATCGACCCGACGGCTGAATTGGTAATAGCAGATTTGCGGCATATTCGCAAGCAAATTGCCGATTTGTGGCTGAGCCTTTCCGGCGAACAACTGGAACTTTTGTACCGGAGCGATTTTGGCAATGGTTACAAAGCAATGCTGGGCAGCGGGTTTATTAATGAGCCACTGAATGAGAGCGATCGCGAGTTTTTCAACTCGTTGGTTGCTGAGTTGGGTAAAGGGTTTGGAACGCCTAAATCTGTGAATAATTTGTTGGCGGCAATGCTGTATTGTCGCCCTGGACAGTTGCGGGTTCAGGATGCGAATACTTGTTTGCCTCCGTGGTTGTTGGCGGATTACGAGCAGTTGGTTGGGGGTGCGGTTAAGGTGGCTGTTGGGTGATGAAAGGCGCAGGTTTTGAGATTTGGGATTAGTTGCTAATCTCAAATCTCAGGATGGAAACAAACCGCGAAGACGCTGATGACACGAAGGAAGAGAATAGAAGGGAAGAGAAAGATTTGAGAAATTATTTTCCGTACCCGTAGTAATTTAATTCAACACGAGTTCTGGCTGCTGAGTCTCAAACAAAGGGCGAGTTACCTGACGCACTAGCACTGTTTCTAAACTGCCTTCTACTACATTTTCTGCTTCTATTTCTAACTCGCCCCATAATAGCCGATCGCCTTGATTTGGCATTTTACCCAAAGTGTGAATCACGAATCCGGCGATTGTTTGGTAAGCTTGGTTTGTCGGCAGATTTAACCCGAGTTTTTCGTTAACTGCCGTCACTTCCCATAGGCCAGAAATTAGTGCTGAATGAGCATCTTTTTGAAGGATAATTGCCTCGGAAGGTGACACCAGCGGTTGAGACTCTTTACTGGTAATCCAACCAGTCAGCAGCCGCACGGTACCGTTGAGAATTGCTAGCAGCGGCCACAGTAATTTTGAGCAGAGTTCGAGGGCCGGCATCAGCAGCAAAGCGGTGCGTTCTGGGGCGTGGGTTGCTAATACTTTGGGGATTAGTTCTCCTAAGACTATTTCTACGTAAGTTACTAAGATAAAAGCTGCGGGAACTGCGATCGAATGAGCAGTCAGCACGGCCGGCAAATAACCGATCGGCAATTTGTCGATCCACGGTTCGATCCAGTGTACAGTTGCTCCCTCACCCAACCAACCCAACAGCAAACTCCCTGCTGTTGTGCCAGTTTGAGTCACAGACAAATAATGCGGTATGTTGTTTTGAGCTTGGTGGACGAGTTCGGCGGTTTTGGCAGTTGGGCGATCGTCCAACTGGGCAAGTTGGCGGATTTGATGGCGATCGGCTGATACTAATGCCAGTTCTGACGCCACAAAAAACGCGATCGCAAGTGTTAATCCCAGCAACATTGCTAATCTCAGCACTGTTTCGATTACTTCTATTTCTAGCGATGTAATGTTGTTCAAGATAGATATCTAATACGATAGATGTTTTCAGTTAATTATTTAATTTTAGCTGGCGATGGAGATAGATTGAGCGCCAGACATTGCGGATATCCCCACTACCGGTATTCGTAGGTGCGCAATGCGCACCTTACCCGTAGAACTTGTGAACTCTTTCTCTTCTCTTATCCTCCTTCGCGCATGAAAGCGTCTTCGCGGTTCGTTCAAAACCATCCAATTCACAAAGCCGGAACTCATTGCTATATCAACTCTCCCTTACTTCCCGGAGCGAATTAATTTCCGTAAAAGTCTGCACCGGATCGGACTTCAACCCGCCTTGAATGTAATTCAACTTCACTTCTTCTAACAAATCCGACAGCAGCGATTGCAATTCACCGAGAGTTTTTTCATCTTGCAATTCCCGCCGCAAACTTTGATTAAATTCTTGGCTGAAATTATCGAGAATTTTTCGACCTTTATCGTCTTCATAAGTAGTAGATACCACATCCACAGCAGTTTGAGCCAAATAATTCGCTAGCTGTTCCGTCATCTCAGTAGGCAAAATATTAATCGGGGAGAAAGTTTGCAGGATTTGATAGAAATCCGACTGTTTGATTGTTGTTTCCAAATTGTGGTGCAGCAATTCTTCCAAATCCGGTTGCACCTGCGGCAAAACTTTGTAAATTGTCAGATCCAAAATCCGTTTTGTAATTTGTTCGATCGTATTTTCCTGATTGACGTGAAGGTACGGCTGCTGCGCCAGCAACATCTGCGCCGCGTCGCCCTGTTTTATCGAACTTTTAGCTTGATTGATAAACCGCACCATCATGTATTCCGACATCGTATTGGCTAAATAAGCCACCGGTTCGTAGGTAATTTGAGTAACTACGCGATCGAGATTCACCAAACCCGACTTGTGCAGCCGCACCAATACCGGCAGAATCCGCCACCCCTGCCAAATCGGGAGCACCAGAAACACCTCGTACCAGCGCCTCAGCACAAAATCAAACCAAGTTACCCCCGGCTTGCGGCGGGTGTGGAACAGACTTTTAATCAAAAATTCCGCCCCAAAAAAACCGATAAACAACGCATCAATTCGCCAAAACTGGTCAGCGCTTTTCAAATATTCGGGATTTGCCAAACTCGAATCAATGCCTTTAATCGGGTCATAAATTTTAACTAAACCCGGAAAATAGCTCTGATAAACAGGGCGCAACTGCAGGTAACTGAAATGGAAAATTACCAGAAAAAAATTGACCACCGCTACTAATGCGCTCAGTTTTGCCCAAGAAATTGCTTTTTTGGACAACTTTACATCGGTGCTGTTAACAGTTGTGTTGGAATCTGACATAAAAGTAATTTTCCCAGTTTGCTAATCGATAAATCTATCTTGTGGCCGACGCTAAAAAACTCTTAACCTATTATAATCCCTTGGTGGACAACAAGTATAAGGAAACCAAATGCCGTGAACTTAAAAACAGTCATATCGCTGCTCAAACAAACTTTTAGTGAATGGCAAGAAGATAAAGCGCCAACCCTAGCCGCGGCCCTAGCCTATTACACAGTCTTCTCTCTCGCCCCGCTGCTAATTATCGTAATTGCGATCGCCGGTTTAGTCTTTGGTGCAGACGCAGCCCAAGGTCAAATCGTCGCCCAACTCCAAAGTTTAATCGGCAAAGAAGGCGCCCAAACCGTCCAAGAACTAATCCTCAAAGCCTCCGAACCAAAGTCGGGAATGATTGCTACTCTAGTCGGCATCGCTACACTTTTGTGGGGTGCTTCCAACGTGTTTACTAATCTTAAAGAAGCCCTCAATACTATTTGGAATGTTTCACCGCCTCCCGGACGCGGCATCTGGGGATTCCTCCAAGACCGCGTATTGTCTTTTGCAATGATTTTAGGCATAGGATTTCTACTGCTAGTCTCTTTAGTAATTAGTGCCATCTTAGCCGCAGTCAGCTATTGGTTGAACGGCTTGCTGCAATTACCAATCAACATTTGGCAGATTGTGGACTTTGCTATCTCCTTTGGCGTAGTTACACTGCTTTTTGCCTTAATTTACAAACTTTTGCCCGATGTTAATCTTGCCTGGAATGATGTTTGGATCGGCGCCGCCATCACCTCAGTGCTGTTTACGATCGGCAAATCTCTAATAGGAGTTTACCTCGGAGGTAGCGGTATTGCCTCTACCTACGGTGCTGCAGGATCGTTCGTGATTATCCTGCTTTGGATTAATTATTCCGCTCAAATTCTCTTCTTAGGTGCCGAGTTTACCCAAGTTTGGGCTAACCGATACGGATCTCTAATGCAAGGTTCGCGAAAGAATATCCTAAACAGCGAAAACGGGGAATCCTCCGCGCGCAAACATCGGAAGAACTCTTAACATTAGACAAACGGGAAATTTGAGGTTAAACTCGCACTCCGGGTTTGACAGAAAAAGCAAAAAGGAAGAGGGAAAAAGGCAGAAGGTGCAAGGCGGAAGAAAAGCAAAATTTTGAATGCAATAATTTTGCTTTTTTTTTCGCTTGCCCTCTAACATTCAGTCTTCGGGACGACCGACTTCTGCTTTCTCGAAAGCCCTACTCATTGATTCAGAGGGGTAAAATTCTACCTTTTGCTGACCTCGCATCTCTAGCAGCAAAATGAAAGCAGGCTCGAGTTAGATATGGCTAGGAGGTGCGAGTTTGACAGCGACCAGAATACAGGAAATTCCCTTCACCCTCGTTCATTTATATTTAGATTATCTAGAGTTTGAGCTGCTGCACGTCTCTGCCAGCAGAAGGAACTCGTCTTTCAATTTTCCCCTACAACTTATCCCTGAAGGATGATTGATCGCTCCCGAATTTTGACTTTAATAAAAATGAGCTAGAAGATGCGAGTCCCGGCACCGCAGCCAAAATTACACTTTCAATCTTCTCCTGAAATATTTGTAATTTTTGGTAAACAATCATGATTTCATTTACTAAAAAACGCATCGCTCTCATCTCCGTACACGGCGATCCCTCTGTGGAAATTGGCAAAGAAGAAGCGGGCGGGCAAAATGTTTACGTGCGTCAAGTAGGGGAAGCTCTGGCTAAACAGGGGTGGCAAGTTGATATGTTCACCCGCTCATCCGATCGGCAACAAGCAAGCATTGTACAGCACAGTCCCAATTGCCGGACAATTCGGCTAGTAGCAGGGCCGCAATAATTTATTCCTCGCGACGAAATTTATGAATATTTACCAATCTTTGTTCAAGAATTTCAGAAGTTTCAGTTAGAGTCAGGCTTTGAATATCCCTTAGTTCACACAAATTACTGGCTGTCTTCTTGGGTGGGAATGGAGTTGAAAAAATCGCAACCCCTGCTGCAAGTTCACACTTACCATTCTTTGGCAGCAGTTAAATACAAGTCGGTTTCGACAATTCCCAGGATTGCCAAAACCAGGCTGCAAGTAGAAAAAACACTTCTGGAAACAGCCGATCGCGTGGTGGCTACCAGTCCCCAAGAAAAAGAACACATGAGGTCTCTGGTTTGCTCAAAAGGCAATATTGACATCATTCCCTGCGGTACCGACATTGAAAGGTTCGGCTCGATCGCCCGATCGACCGCCCGCCGCGAGTTGGGAATAGCCCCCGAAACCAAAGTCGTGTTGTACGTCGGCAGTTTCGACCCCCGATCGGGCATCGAAACCTTAGTCCGCGCCGTCAGTCTGTCGGCCGTGCCCAAAGCCGATTTAAAACTCATAATTGGCGGCAGGTGGCGTGCGGGGGAAAGCGACGGCAAAGAGCGCGATCGTATCGGCAGCATAGTTGAAGAACTCGGCCTGAGCGACATTACCAGTTTTCCCGGCGCCTTGAGCCGAGACATTCTCCCCGCCTACTACGCCGCCGCCGATGTGTGCGTCGTTCCCAGCCACTACGAACCCTTGGGTTTAGTCGCCCTGGAAGCGATGGCCTGCGGCACGCCCGTAATCGCCTCCGACGTGGGAGGGCTGAAATATACTGTAGTGCCGCAAGAAACAGGTTTGCTTGGGCCGCCGAAAAATGAAGCAGCCTTTGCCGATGCGATCGATCGCTTGTTAGTTGACTCAGTATGGCGCCAGCAACTCGGACACACAGGGCGCCAGCGCGTCGAAACCTATTTCAGTTGGGACGGTATCGCCTCCCAACTGAGTCAACTTTACACTCAACTGCTCGAACAATCGGCCCTTGAGCTTGACCCCGTGAGCGCTTAGTAGTATCACTTAGTATAGTTGAAGCCAGTTTCCCTCGATCCCTGTTTCACTCATCCGTTCTAACTGGGAACCTTCAACTATAAGTGATATCAGGAGGTACTATTGTACGCGCCAGAACATCTGGGAAGCCATCTGCAACCCATTTCAGACATCGAGCTAATTCGCCTGTGGGTGGAGCGCAAATCCCCCCGCAGCAAGCGCTTTAGCTCGCAGGCGGCCAACCGTTTTCGGCTGTTTGTAGCAAAACCGCTGGCAGAAGTGACTCTGACTGATGTCGAGACTTTCGCTGCAGCAATGAGATCTCGAAAACTTCCACCCGGTTTCTACAAGCAAACTTTGCTAGCGCTGAAATCGCTGTTCGCCTTCGGCCAGCAAACGGGAATCTTGCCCGCAGCCATCCCCCTGCACGGGTGGCCGATGCGACAGCGCAGGCAACTGTCCAAACGCCTCCGTTTTAGAATCTCTTGGACTTTGTTAATCTGTTTGTGCTTTTTCTTAGGTCGAATGACGCCGAGGCTGCTGTGGGCACAATCGGTCTCGCCAGAAAGCTCGCCCGCCCCGAAACGCCTGCCGGAAGTTGCGGCGATCGATTCACCAGACAAAGGAGAGGATAACATCGAGCGCGATCGATCGCCAGAAACTACTACTCTGAATTCACCAGAGCCCATACAGGATAAAAGACTCGATAGCATCGGTCCCGAACGTCGAGTCAAAGCCTTTCTCGACACGATTGCCACCGCCGAAGGAACCGCTAGCCCCGACGGCTACCGCACCCAGTACACCGGCACGAAATTTGTCAGCTTTCAAGATCATCCCAGGGAAATGAGGTGCGGCCGCCGCTACGGCAAAAAACTCTGTTCCGACGCAGCGGGGCGGTATCAGTTTCTGAGCACAACTTGGGACAGATTTGCCAAAAAATTTGGCGTCCGCGATTTCAGCCCAGAAAATCAAGATTTGATGGCTATAGAGTTAATCCGAGAAAAAGGTGCATTAGAAGATATAGAAGCGGGTCGATTGGAGTCAGCAGTGAGAAAACTCGCTTACATCTGGCCTTCTTTTCGCCGTTATGGCGGTTCTGTAGAATCCTCTATGCCCACACTCGAAGCAATGTACCTGCAAAATTTGGGGATTTACCGGCAAGGATTGGTTGTTAGCAATTAGTCAACAGTTCAAGAACGAGTTGGAATTTGCAATTTTGGATAAAGTTTTGAGATCCAAAATAGAAAGTTGGGGAGTTATGGGTGATGTCTATTTTTGGGGAAATCAGAAGGAAGGCACGACACGGATGAATAAGGCTTTGGATCTTTATTGCTTTGATTATCGCAAAATGCCTGGACAGATTAATATTGACGGGTGAAGGTAAGAGCGATCGCTCTTTAGTTGTGATAACGTTATCACTGCTATACTATTGCAGGTTTTCCATCTCCTTCAGGTCCACCCAACGGCTCATCAATATGACGAACTGGATGACCATAAGTAGAATAGTCTATGTAGTAATCAGAGGCATCCGTAAGCTTCAAGACAATTCTATTGAATAATGTGTACAGAGCATCTGTGGTGATTGATAATCCAGGATACTGGTTGGGTAAATAACGAGTACCATGAGCAGGTTTATTACGCTCTCTAAGCGCTTCTTTCTCAACCTTTCCATTTTTGAGTGAAATTAACTCGAAGAACTCGTCATATTTCATATTAGAACTTTTGTTATTCAGTTGTGACAGCTTCTTTTTTAATATTTTTACCTCTGAACTGAATTGAAGGTTTTTCTCTAACTTTTTATGAGCATTATCAAAAGCCTTTATAAGGAGCGGCTTCATTATTTCTTTCCACACATTTGTTGGAAGTAAATTCGTTGTCAAATTATTCTCACAATAAGAGTCTCTTAGTGACTCTATTGCTGCGCCAAGGTGTGCTGCTCGTACATCTATAGGTGAGTTTTGACCTAACCATACTAAGAAAAGTGGGTACTCAAGCTTTAGTTCTTCCATTTTAGTCGCAACAGCACTAATGATTTCAGACACCTTTTTCTCGTCTAAAAATTCCTCTAAACCATCGTACTGACGCAAGAAAAGTGGTGTGGGAGGATGACTGGGTTGTCTGTAGGCAGATTGCTCTCCTAGCAAACGAACTGCCTTCGTCGAGTAACTTACACGAGCTCCGTCTTCTGCAAGAGAGGTTGAGCCAACTGAAGCTATCTGTCTGCCAAGCGTAAAGGACAAAGCTGCTAGAATAATCTGTTTGGTATCCTCTGAGGGTATACAGTCATTTAGATTATAAAATTCTATAAACCCAGGTTTATACTCTGTTGAACCCATTTCCTCTGGAACCTGTCCTACCAACAGTAACCACCTTTTATCGCCTACTGTACACTCGCAGCCAAAGTGATCCAAGTTTCCTTGATAGTTGCTACTGAGATTGCGCTGAAGTCTGTCTCCCCCGCTTCGTTCTCGTGTAAAGACAATGGACTGCTTTCTCTGTGTGTTTCTAGTAAAAATATAGTTATTTATTGAAAAATTAACAATCCATTCAATGTGGGTAACAATCGGAAGCTCACACTGAACGACCTCAAATTCGTCAGCTTTTGCCTGAATAGAAAAGGAGTTGATCTCTGTCTCGAATCGATGTGAAAGAGTGTTAGATAAACGTAGTGACACTCCTTTGATTCGGACTAAATTACCAAATTTAGTTT
Organism: Microcoleus sp. S28C3; assembly: GCF_036700785.1. Classification (NCBI taxonomy): domain Bacteria; kingdom Bacillati; phylum Cyanobacteriota; class Cyanophyceae; order Oscillatoriales; family Microcoleaceae; genus Microcoleus; species Microcoleus sp. S28C3. Next base: position 53,722 of record NZ_JAUBPO010000039.1, read on the forward strand.
GCCCAATTGTGTCTTTTGGATAGGGGGAGAATTCTCCTAGGCGTAGATGTATATACTCACTTAGCTGAAAAGAACCTGCTCCCTTTCCGATTGCCACTAATGCCAGGTTTGACAGTCTTGAGAGTTCCACTCTTTCTACGCTTTCAGGAAAAGCTCCATATTGAGTAACATCAATTTCAACAGATGTTTTACATTCCCATTCGAGCCAATCTAGGTTTGTCATACACTTTTACAAATTATAAACACCATCTCTGATAAGCTTGGCACATAGCTCACGGAACTTGTATAAAAAAAATAACTTCAGATTAATTACCGATCTAGATGCGCGATTCCCAATATAATTTAGGCTAATTTGCCATCTTCCATGTGAACGATGCGATCGGCAATATCCAAAATTCGGTTATCGTGGGTTACTAACAAAATAGTACAACCTTGTTCTTTGGCTAGTTGCTGCATCAAATTCACCACTTCGCGACCGGATTTGCTGTCCAGCGCGGCTGTTGGTTCGTCAGCTAAAACAATTTGCGGTTGACTGACCAAAGCGCGGGCGATCGCAACTCTTTGTTTCTGTCCTCCCGACAAGTCATCTGGATAGTAGTTAATCCGCTGTTCCAGTCCTACTAACTCTAGCATTTTTGCAGAGCGATCGCGCATTTGAGAACGCGAAAAATTCCCGTGAACTTCCAAACCCATCTGCACGTTTTGCAGCGCCGTCAAACTGCGGTGCAAGTTGTGCGCCTGAAAAATATAGCCTATTTTGCGCCGCGCCTTTACCAATTGGTCTGCACTCGCTTTGCACATTTCTTGACCGAGAATCTTGAGACTTCCCGATTGACCGGATCTCAGCCCGCCAATCAAAGTCAAAAGAGTAGTTTTTCCAGAACCGGAAGGCCCCGTCATCAGCACGATTTCACCTGCATTAATTTATAGGTTGATGTCAAAAAGTACCTGTTTTCGCAGTTGACCTTGACCGAAGTAGTGGTCGAGTTGGTGCAGAGAAATTTCCGGCTCAGAAATCGGTAATTTGTTAGTTGTCGTGCTGATATTAGTGGATTTCATAATTTAAAATTGAGGTTGGTAGTGAGGACGAAAGTCCTCACTCAACATCGATCTGCGTTAATCTGCGTATATCCGCTACCATCTGCGGTAAAAATTCCCAACTATGCCATCTGCGGTAAAAATTCCAACGTAACTAACTGAGCAATTTCTTCCGTTGGAAAACCTAAAGCCATTGGTTTTTGCGCTGCGGGAATTATTTGCACGTCATAGAGTAATGATTTGGTTATTTTTATCTACTGCGATATCGTGAATGTCGATATCTCCTGTAGTATAGCCGATTCTTGGAATATATAGGCGATCGTAACCTGGATGTTCCCCACCCGCAGCTAGCACATTGTCTAGCCAAAGTTGATATTTTGAGCTTAAATAGAGGGGTTCGTACAGTAAAGCCCCATTGTGCGATCGAAGATTCGCCAAACAGCCTAGATTATGTTGGTTTCTGGCTGAGAACCTATGTTTTGCTCGCATTGAGAAAATCCGAGAATTAATCACCGCACCCAGCCGCCAACCGCTCCCTTTCCCTCCGGTGCGATCGTCATTGTTGAACACCAATGGATTAATATTTACAAAATTTTTTAAGATCATTTAAATTTCATTAATTTAAGTAAACAAATCACTATTGATTTTGTAGTAAATGCTTGAATAGCAGTATAGGATAATTATTTACTGAGTCGGCAAAAGTTGTGAAAGATTGGATAAAATTATCATCCGGTAAGCAAAAAGTTTTGCCGTGAATGAGTTAGAACTTACGCACTAATCCGAGATTTCGTTGTTCTCGGCTTTTGGTATCACCAAAAGCCTCATCTATTGTTGGTAATTGCGCTGAATGCCTAAGTCCTAGAATTAACAAAAACCAATAAGGTGATTAGCATGAACAAGGAAATCATTTTCGTTGACTCCTCTGTACAAGATTATCAAAGCCTGATTCAAAATGTCAATTCCGCTCAAATTGTCCTTTTAAATGAAAATTCCATCGCGATCGCACAAATTACTCAAGCCTTGACAGATCAAAAAGATCTTGCAGCCGTGCACATCCTTTCCCACAGTAGCGAAGGTAGTTTAAAACTCGGTGCTGACATACTCAATGGGAACAACCTAGAAAATTTCAGCAGTCAGATAAAACAGTGGGGAAATGCCCTAACTGAAAACGGCGATATCCTATTTTATGGATGCAATGTCGCCGCAGGAGAAACTGGCCTCAATTTTGTCAAGCATCTCAGCGAAATAACAGGCGCAGATGTAGCAGCTTCTAATAACATAACGGGTTCTGCGGCCTTTGGCGGCGACGGGGAGCTAGAAGTGAAAGTTGGGGAAATTGAAACCCAACCCCTGAATTTTGCCAATTATAACTACACTTTAGCCGGACTCACTGGCACCGCAGATAGCAAAAGCATCAATTTTAGTGCTACCCCTACTTCCACCGCGATCGATGTTTTAGCGAACGACACGGGAACCGGCAGACTCAGTGTTGATAGTATCGTCACCGGCCCTGTCCACGGCACCGCGACTATTGGTGATTCGATCTATGTCGCTGGCGGCTACCGTATCCGCGACCTGCCTCCCACCGGCCTTATCAAGTTAAACTCTGACGGGGCTGTTGATACTACCTTTAACCCAAATGCGTATACGTATAGTGAGGTTGTGATCGCTCTCGATAGCAGTGGCAACCTCTATGTCGGTAGTAGCGGATACATTGCGAAGTTAAACCCGACGACTGGGGTTGCTGATACTACCTTTAACCCAAATCCGAATGGTTATCGTGTCTCTGCAATTGCCATTGATAGCAGTGGCAACCTCATAGTTGGTGGCAACTTCACCAGCATCGGCGGCCAAACTCGCAACAACATTGCGAAGTTAAACCCGACGACTGGGGCTGCTGATACTACCTTTAACCCGAATGCGAACCAAAATATGCCAGCTCCGGGGACACCTTATGATAGGTATGGGAATCATGTCTCTGCGATCGCCATCGATAGCAGTGGCAACCTCATAGTCGGTGGCGACTTCAACACCATCGGCGACCAAACTCGCAATTACATTGCGAAGTTAAACCCGACGACTGGGGCTGCTGATACTACCTTTAACTCAAATGCGAGTGGTTATGTCCATGCGATCGCCATCGATAGCAGTGGCAACCTCATAGTCGGTGGCGACTTCAACACCATCGGCGGCCAAACTCGCAACAACATTGCGAAGTTAAACCCGACGACTGGGGCTGCTGATACTACCTTTAACGCAAATGCGGATGGTTATTTCAGTAATGTGCATGGTTATGTCTATGCGATCGCCATCGATAGCAGTGGCAACCCTTATGTCGGTAGCTGGTTCTCGGAGGCCGGGCAAAAGAGCATTGTGAAGTTAGACCCGACGACTGCGGTTGCTGATACTACCTTTAACCCAAATCCGAACACTTCCGGCGGGTTTATGAATTCTGCTCGAATCAATGCGCTCGCTATTGATAGCAGTGGCAACCTCATAGTTGGTGGCTACTTCAACACCATCGGCGGTCAAACTCGCAACCATATTGCGAAGTTAAACCCGACGACTGGGGCTGCTGATACTACCTTTAACCTAGATCTGGATGCTCCGGGTATGGTCGGTGCGATCGCGATCGACCCGAAAAGAAACATCCTTTACACCCCCAACGCCAACTTCAACGGCGTAGACACCTTCACCTACACCGCCAAAGACAGTAGCGGTGTCAGCACTCCCATCACCGTCACCGTCAACGTCAACGTCAACCACTCCCCCGTATTAGATAACAGCGGCACCCCCGCCCTCACCGCCATCAACCAAGGAGACAGCACCAGTACCGGCACACCAATTAGCACAATTATCGCGAATCTGGGGGGAACAAAAATCACCGACAGTGACACCGATGCCAAACAAGGCATCGCGATCACCAACTTAGACACAACTAACGGCACTTGGCAATACACCACCGACGGCACTACCTGGATAGATGCCCCCTGGCAAAATGCCCTCTGGCAAAATGCCCCCGACCGCACTGTGATCTCCAGAGTTAGTGCCACAAAAGCCTTACTTCTGGCCAGTGATGCCAACACCAAAATCCGGTTTGTCCCCAATGCCAGTTACAATGGCACAGTTAATAACGCCATTACCTTCAAAGCTTGGGACCAAATCACCGGCACTAACGGAGGCACAGCAGACGTAACAGCAGACTTAACTGCCAACGGTACATCAAGCGTTTTCAGCACCGCCAACGAAACCGCCAATATTACCGTCAACCCCGCCCCCGCACCCGCCATCACCAGTGTCAGCGCACCCACCAATAGCACCTATGGAGTTGGACAAAACCTGGACTTTACCGTTACCTTCAACGAACCGGTAACCATCACTGGCGGTGCCAACTTACCGATTACCCTAGATACTGGTGGCACTGTCAACGCTACCCTCAACGGTACAGGAGCCTCTGCCACCACCCATACCTTCCGCTATACTGTTGCTTCTGGCAACCTAGATACCGACGGCATCACAGTTGGTACGGCCTTAACTTTACCCACGGATGCTACCATTCAAAATGCCACCAATGCCAACGCGATCCTAACTTTAAATAGCGTCGGTAGCACCACAGGTGTATTAGTCGATGGGGTTGCTCCCATCGTCACCATAAGTCCTGTTGCTGATATTACGACAGCCGGAGGAACCAGTCAAAGTTTGACAGTTACTTTCAGCGATAGTAATGCTGTCGATGTTTCAAGTTTGGACAGTTCTGATATTTTGATAAATTGGTCTGGCGGTGACATTCCTGCAAAATTTGTCAGTGTCGATACTAATAGTAATGGTACGCCTCGGACAGCCAATTATTCGTTTATTCCGCCTGGGGAAAGTTGGGATAATACTGACAATGGAACTTATACTGTTAAGTTGCAAGAAAGTCAAGTTAAAGATAGTCTTGGCAATTTCAATGTTGCTGGTAGTTTAGGGACTTTTAACGTTAATATTGCGGTGCCGGTTCCCAAATCAACGCCAATTCCAATTCCACCGGTAACACCGACACCAACGGTGACACCAACTCCCACAGAAACACCGACAACACCAACGGAAACACCAACATCAACGGAAACACCAACACCAACAGAAACACCGACACCAACACCAACGGAAACGCCGACACCGACACCCATAACGATCGCAATTAATACACCACACGTCGGTAATATCGATCGCGGTGAACCAACTAATTTGCCACAAAATCAAGAAGTAGATGGCAACTATCTACTGACTGATGAAGATGATACCAGTATCCCACAATCAGCCTTTGGCAAACCGATATTCGCGTTATCAGGTAATGATAACTTGACGGGAAGTGACGAGAATGACACGATTCATGGTAACAGAGGCGCTGATACCATTGATGGTGGTAATGGGAACGATAACTTGTTTGGGGGTAAAGAATCGGATCAATTGTCTGGTGGTAATGGTGATGACTTCTTGAGTGGAAATAATGACAATGATACTCTCACTGGTGGCAATGATAATGATCTCTTACACGGGGGGAAGGGAAATGATGTCTTGATTGGTGGGAATGGGAATGATGAGTTATGGGCAGATAAAGGTTTCGATGTACTCACCGGTGGCTTGGGCAATGATACCTTTGTATTACAATATACGGCTACTAACCCATCTCAAGCTGATGTGATTACTGACTTCACTTCCGACGATAAAATCAAGTTGATTGGTGCCACTTTCAGTCAACTAACCTTTGAGTCGGTTAATGTCATCTTAGATGGGGTGATGCCTCTAACTGCAACGGCGATCAAATCGGGGAATGACTACTTGGGATTGGTTTATAATGTGAATCCAACTGCTTTTAAGAGTGGCTCTTTCTTATAAGATTGCTGGGGAAGAAACTATAGGCTAGACCATCACAGGGAGGCGATAGCACTAACCGGAGGTTTGAGCTTTGGCCAGTTAGCAATCACTCAAAATAATCAGGGAACAATTATTAAAAACCTCTTGACAGGGGCAAGACTTCGGACAGTTTTGGAATAGGGACGCTCCGCGAGCCGAGCGAAAAAAGTCACTGGTATCTTAACGAAAAAGGCAGTTTTTACGTTAAGCTCAAAAAACACACGAACTTAAAAAACTGCCTGATGAATATTATTGAATCAATCTTACAACAAATGCCAGGTATTAGTCAAGCGCAAAAGAAGTTTATGGTGATTTTATTTTCCACCATTTTACTTGTTTATGGCAAAGTTAATTTTACCAATCTGGGCCGTTATAGTTCTTTGAGTGAAAAGACCTATCGTCGCCACTTTCTTAAAGGCTTCGATTTTCCCGAATTTCATAAATATTTTATCAATCAAGCCTTAAACCATGAGCGAACACTGATTGCAGTTATCGATTGTTCTTTTATTCCCAAAAGTGGCAAAAAAACTGAAGGAAAAGCTAGTTTTTATAATGGTGTAGCTGGCAGACCTGAAGAGGGATTAGAAATTTCTGTAATTGCTGTTGTCGAAGTTGAAACTCACTTGTCTTATAGTCGAGCGTGTACAACAAACTCCGTGGCGTCCGACAACAGAAATACCGAAAAATTCCCTAACTTCCAAGGTGAAAAAAAACTCAAACAAACGGCGGAAAAAAATAGCTCCAGAAAGCTCAATGCCTGAAATAACAAGAGTTGACGACTATGCTCAACATTTAATAAAGACTCGTTCCTTGTTGCCAGATTCTGTCCGTTACTTGGTCGCTGATGGTTATTATTACCGCTTTAAATTCTGGAATGCTGTACGTGATGCAGATTTAAATTTGATTGGGAAATTAAGAGTTGATGCCAACTTGAATTGTAATTGCTCAACCCCCTTGACAAGAAGACGAGATAGACATTAGATCGAGGAATGGAAAAACTCCCCGACTTAAAGC